>JACPTI010000008.1 GCA_016192845.1 Acidobacteriota bacterium | reverse complement strand
GGCTCGACTCCGAGTACTTGACGAGGTGGGCGGGTGCGCTGGGCCTCGACCCCCTCTTCGCCCGGGCGCAGGAGGAGGCGGCCCGGGCACACGGGAGTTCGCAGTAGGCGCCAGCGCTGCATCCCCCAGCCCAAGCCCTGGTGGTCGACTCCGGCCCGGGCGTCGAAGACTGCGGTGCTGCTCATCCACCACGCGCTAGCGCTCGGCGTCGAGCTCGAGACGCTCGCGCTCACTCCTGGGGCGTGCGCCGTCGCCGTTGGAGACCGGCCCGAGCGGGTCCTTGCTCAGCCGCCGAACAGCACGCAGTCGCCGTCGTATGGGTCGGCGCCGAGCAGAAAGGCTTCGGCCAACAGCCCGTCGAAGCGCCGGCGGAAGTCCACGCGGTGCTGGGCCAAGAAGACACGGCATCCATTCGAGAATCACAGGGGTGCAGATCGGCCCAGTACACCCCCCCTCTGGAGGGATGCCCGTTGGGCGTCGCGCTCCCAGAGGGAGCAGATCTGGCTCCGGCTGCACCCGAATCACAGCGGCAAGTCGGAAGCGCGTGGCGCCGCGTCTGGCTAATTCACTTGCCGAAACTAGCCAGGTCGCCGAGCCTGAGATCGCCACAAATGAATCAATTGTCTATAAGTCTTGATTGCCTCCGGCCTCTCGGCGGCCTGTTCGATTGTGTCCGGTAAGTCACGGCGGATGTACTGCGGAATGGGTTTCCGCAGGAGTTGACGTCCGATGAACCAAAATAGACAGGTGCCGACGAAGACCGCCACAAGGAACAGCGCAGAGAATCGACGAAGAAGACCCGCCGGAGAAGGTCAGCCCAGGGGACTCTTGTGGGGGCGGAGACGGCGCTCGGCGGGGACATCGTTTCGAAGAGGCGGGCGAGGTTGTGGGGTTGGCCAGCTCCGGAGGCAGTGGCGCCGGCATCCCTGTTCAGCGGCGCGGGGCTGATGACGCCTTGGCACGCCGTCGAGCGACGGTGCCAGGCTGCCGAAGTCGCCGGCTCCGGTACGCCGGGGACAACCTTCTTGCGGTGAGGTGAGCCGGCGGCCAGGACGCCGATTTCGCGCCGGAGCGCAAACCGAGGAGCCGGCTCGCCGCCGCTGGCCGGCGGCGCTGCTTAGGCCGCGTGAGTGGATCTCGAAATCGCCGCGGGGTGGATCTCAGTTAGACCGCCGCCAAAGGTCATCGCGCAGAGAGAAGCGCTGGAGGCTGAAAGGAGGGCGCAACAGGTACCGGACAAGGCGGGCGAGCGCCTCATCGTCGTTGGCCGCCACGACGACGCCGGCGTGGATGTTGACTCCTCCGTCCGTTGCGCAGAGGGGCCGGGACTTCTCGAGGGGGGCTTGGGGCTCATCGACGGCAAGCGTAAGGGCTTGTCCGTGCCGCTCGCGATGTCCTGGCCCCAGGGCAAGCTGAATGCAGGATTGCAGCGCGTCCGGCCGGTCCGCGCCGGCTTGGGGGCTGTCATCTTCTCGAAGCAGGCCGCGGCGGCGAAGCATGGTGGACAGGCGGTGGTTGATGGTTCTGGCCAGTTGGGCCACCTCGTCAAGGACGGGCGGCCTGATGGAGTGGAAGCGCAACGAGCTGTCCTCCTCTTCGCCGAAGACGCCGTCGAGGACGAGGAGATGGACATGGGGATTGACCAACAGTACGTCACGATGCCCGGTCGTCGACGCTCACGGTCCACTACCCTTTCCACCCGCTCGCCGGGATGCAGCTCGCCGTCGTCTCGGCGCCGCGGCGGACGGAGCTGCCGATCACCGTTCGAGGGCCAGACGGCCTAGATGTGAAGGTGCCGCGCTGGATGACCGAGCCCGCCGCCGCCGCCCTGAGCGTCACGGACACCGCGACGCTCTCGCTCTCCTCGCTCCGCGCCGTCCGTGAGCTGCTCGCAATGCATCGCTTGCCGTCGCCGCGTGCTTCAGTCACCGATCCTCCGTCGCAAGTCGAGATGTCCAGCGAGGAGGCACGCCGTGGAGCAGACACACATGCCTTGGAGCGAACCGGCCGAGCGCCAGGCAGCCGGCGGCGTCGAGCTCGATCCGGAAACGGTCGAGGTCGTCATCGAGCTGATGGCTCGAGCTCTGGTCGCCGTTGCGGTACCCGACACCAAGGAGAGCGCCGATGAACGGTGAGCAGAAGCTCACGGCGGAGCACCTGCGCCGCAGAGCGATCGTCTACCTGCGCCAGTCCTCCGCCGGCCAGGTCAAGAACAACCTCGAGAGCCAGAAGCTGCAGTACGCGCTGGCCGCGAGAGCACGCACGTTGGGCTTTGAGCAGGTCGAGGTGATCGACAGCGACCTGGGCGCGAGCGCGGCGGTGGCAGCCAAACGTCGCGAGGGCTTCGAGCGACTTCTGGGCGCAGTCGCTCTCGGTCAGATCGGACTGGTGCTCAGCCGAGAGCTGTCTCGGCTGCTGCGCACCGACAGGGACTTCTGTCAGCTCGTCGAGCTGTGCCAGCTCTTCGGGACGCTGATCGGTGACGACGAGAACCTCTACGACGCCAGCCGCATGGACGACCAGCTGGTGCTCGGCATCAAGGCGACGCTCAGCGTCGTCGAGCTGAAGGTGCTGCGCATGCGTCTCGCCCAGGGCAAGGAGAACAAGGCGAAGCGTGGCGAGCTCTACCCGCGGCTGCCCGCCGGCTACGTGTGGGATGCGACGCGGCGAGTGGTCAAGGACCCCAACGTACGCGTGCAGGAAGCGATCGCGCTGGTGTTCTCGAAGTTCCGCGAGACCTGGAGCATCCGGCAGGTGTTCAAGTGGTTCCGCGACCACGACGTGCAGTTGCCAGTGAGCCGTCCGAAGGACGGACCGTCGCGCGTCTTCTTCCAGCCGCCTCGGCTCTCGTTCGTCGCGGGCGTGCTCCACAACCCCTTCTACGCCGGCGCGTACGTGTGGGGGCGTCGTCCAACCCAGGTGCAGTGGCACAACGGCAGCTTGCGTAAGCGCCAGGGCCAGGCACTGCCCGCCGAGCAGGCGCGGGTCTTTCTCCGCGAGCACCACGAAGGCTATATCGACTGGGCGACCTTCGAGGAGAACCAGCGGATGATCCGGCGCAACGACTATCGCGGCGAGTCCGACGCGACGGCAGGTGCAGCGCGCGCTGGCAAGGGCCTGCTGGCGGGACTGCTGCGCTGCGCTCGCTGCGGGCGCAAGCTGTACGTGCGCTACTGGGGCAAATCGGGCACCGCCGCGCGCTATCTGTGCTCGGGCGACTTTCAAGCGGGCGGCGGCCGCTACTGCACCGGCTTCGGCGGTACCATGGTCGACCGTCGCTTCACCGAGGAGCTGGTGCGCGTGCTCTCACCCCTGGGGGTCCAGGCAAGCCTGGCAGCGCTCGAGCAGCTCGGCACACGCGAGGACGCGCAGCGGCAGGCCATGGAGCGGCAGCTCGAGCAGCTCGAGTACGAGGCGCGTCGCGCCTTCGAGCAGTACGACCAGGCCGATCCGCGCAACCGGTTGGTGGCGAGCGAGCTGGAGCGGCGATGGAACGTACAGCTCGAAGCGCTCGAGTGCCTGCGCGCGCGCGTGGCTGAGATGGCGCCGCGCCACCGGCCGCCGGCACCCGAGGAACGCGACGCCCTGATGAGACTCGGGGCGCACTTCGGCCGCGCATGGAACCATCCGGCCTGTCCGATCGAGCTGAAGAAGCAGATCGTGAGGACGGTCATCGAGGAGGTGCTGGTCGAGGAGAACCCGCCGGGTCGATTGTCCTTCATCGTGCACTGGAAAGGCGGCTGCCACACGGCGTTCACGATGGTGAAGGCGAATTCGAAGACGGCGAGCAAGACGGCTGACGCGGACCTCGAGGTGATCCGCAAGATGGCGGAGCGGTACGGTGACGGCGTGATCGCCGGAGTGCTCAACCGGCTCGGGCGTCGGACGGGCAAGGGCAAGCCTTGGAGCGCGCTCGCGGTCAAGACGGCGCGCCGCAACCACCGCATCGAGGGCCACGCGCGCACAGTGCACAGCGCGGAGTTGCTCACCTTGGAGGGTGCGGCGAGATACTCCGGTACGAGTAACACGACGATCGCGAGGTTGGTGCAGGCCGGCGCGCTGCCGATGCGGCAAAGTGCGCCCTGCGCTCCGTGGGAGATTCGGCGCGCTGACCTCGACAGCGTTCCGGTGCGCGCGATCCTCGACCAGGTGAAGGCGACCGGCCGGCTCGTGCTGGGTGCCTCGTCAGTGGCGCAGGGCAAACTCTTCGAATGAAATCAACGAGGTGATCATGCCAGGTATCGTTGCGGGCCAATTACGTTCAGGCTGCCTCCCGCCCGCTGGAGTACCGAGATGCCTCCGGCGAGGGCACGGCGGCCCAGGTGGCTGCGCTTCTTCTGCCAGGAGAGGACGGAGTCGTTGATGAGCCGAATGGCGGCGTTGAGGACGGGAGGGTGAAAGGCGAGCAGCCCGCGGATTTCAAACGGGAGGCTGACGACGAGGTGGCGGTAGGGGACACCCCTGGGCAGCACGTCGTCCAAAAGGTGGGCCTCTGCGTCGCTCATCTGCCTGGCGGCGCATGAGGGACAGAGCAACCTCGTCTTGCAGGAGAAGGCCAGAATGGCTTCGTGGCCGCAGCCCCGGCAGACAAGCCGGCCGAGGCGATTCCGCAGGCAAGGTAGCAGCGGAAGGCTTGCTCGATGAAGCGCGGCAGCGGCGAGCCGGCCTCAAGGCGCGCCTTCTGGAGGAAGTCCTCGAGGTTCTCCCTCACGACGCGATGGAGGACGGTCTGCTCGGGTTGCCGGCGCTGGTACGGCGCTGGCGGCGAGTCGGCAGCCGCATTCCCGGCGCATGCATGCCGCTCCGCCTGCCCCCGCCCCCTCACTGCCACGCCCTCCCCGCTCCTGGAAGCGAAGCCTACCCGGGCAAGCTGACAGTCAGTGGCTCGTGGGCGAACTCCAGCGCGGCGGCGGCGAAGATCTGATCCACCTGTGAGGTGAGGCCGCCGAGGAGCGAGTTCTTGGAGGCGGTTCCGCCGGTACGCTCGCCCTTGGCGCCCTCCTGGTTTCGGTCCGTCTGGATGAGGTCGTCGCGAAGCTTTTGCAGCTCGGCGATGTCGCGCGGGAGGATGCCGGCGTTGGCCGTCTCGGTGGGGAACTGGGTCGCGCCCGTGAGCACGGCGTCGGCCGCGGAAGGGGCCGCGCCCAGGGTGGCG
>JACPTI010000007.1 GCA_016192845.1 Acidobacteriota bacterium | reverse complement strand
TGCGTGCAGTAGGTGCACTTCTCCATGACGCCCCGCGCGCGGACCGTGACGTCCGGGTTCATCGCGAGCCGGAGAATGTCCGGCGTGTCCTTCGTGAAGTTGAAGAAATTGAACCGGCGCACCTTGTAGGGACAGTTGTTCGAGCAGTAGCGGGTCCCGATGCACCGGTTGTAGACCATCACATTGAGACCCTCCGCGTCGTGAACCGTCGCGGCCACGGGGCAGACCTGCTCGCAGGGAGCGTCCTCGCAGTGCATGCAGGGAATGGGCTGGAAGACGACCTCCGGGCTGCCGAAAGGCTCGCCGGAGAAGTACCGGTCGACCCGGATCCAGTGCATCTCACGCTGTTTCGCAACCTGGATCTTGCCGACAACCGGAACGTTGTTCTCGCTCTGGCACGCCGTCATGCACGCGTTGCAGCCGATGCAGGAGTTCAAGTCGATCGTCATCCCCCACTGGTGGCCCCGATCGTAGGCATGCTCCTTCCAGAGCGAGAAGTGCTCCGGTTCCTCCTCGAAGACGCCGAGTGCGCCGGGGACTGCTCCGCCTTCCGGGACTTCTGGGGAGCCCCCCTCCTGCTCGCTCTCGGCTCGCGCTGGCGCCGAGGCCAGATCTGACCGAAGCTCGGTCAGGGTCGACTCCCGGACGATGGGGCGGCCCTCCATGCTGCCGTGGTCCTGGGTCGCCGAGAGCGGATATGTGCGGCCGAGTCTGGTGAGTTTGACGCCGCCGTCGAAGCCAGGTGCCCGGGAGGATCGAACCGTGAACGTGTCGAACCCGACCCCGGACCCAATCCGCCCCGCGCGTTCACGACCGTAGCCAAGGGTGAGGGCCACCACGCCGTCCGCCATGCCGGGGAGGATCCAGACGGGAAGCTCGAGCGATCGGCCCGCGTAATCGAGACGGATCCCATCCTCGCTCGCAAGAGCGAGCGTTTCGGCGGTCTTCGGGCTCACAAGCGCGGGATTATCCCAGGTGAGCTTGGTGAGGGGATCGGGAAGCTCCTGCAGCCACCCGTTGTTGGCGAATCGGCCGTCGTGAAGACACGGGGATGGGAGAAACACGATCTCCAGGTCACCCGGCGATCCCGCCTCGGTCGGGGACCCGGTGGCGCCGGCGCCTCCCGCCTCCGCCAAGGCTTCGGCGAGGCTCGCCGAAGCGCCTCCGGCGCGAAGGCGGCCGATCAGGCGCCCGAGATCGGCAAAGGGCTCCTTGGCGAGATTGGGAACGACCTCGGGAAGCTCGCTGCCGGCAAGGAGCCCATCATGCAAGACGCGGTTCCACTTCCTGTCGAACTCGCCCTCGCCCAGGATCGGTTTCCAGGTCTCCCGCACGATGTCGTAGCCGGGACGATCCTGGCCTCCGACCATCAGCCCCAGCACTTCAACGGGGGTTCGTCCACCGAACAGGGGGAGGATCAGAGGCTGGACGACGCTGAGCGTGCCTCCAACCGCGCGCGCGTCTCCCCACGATTCGAAGTAGTGAGCGAGCGGGACATGCCACTCCGCCTGGGAGGATGTTTCGTCGACCGTGTGCCCGAGCGCGATCGAGTGAGGGACCTTCGCCATGGCCGAGGCGAAGTCGAGATCGATGGGGGCATCGAACACAGGATTGCCGCCCAAGACCACGAGCGTCTGGACCGCGCCCCCCTTCATTGCGGAGACGAGCGCGGCCAACGAGCTCACGCTCGGAAGCGCCGCGTCCTTCGTCTCGTAGTAGCTGACCGTCTTGCCTGTGTTGCCAAGATACGCGTTCAGGGCAAAGACCGCGGCGTGGACGGCCGCGGGCTGGCGTTCCCCAGCCACGATGAGACTCTTGCCGCGGTTCGCCAGAAGGTCCTTGGCAAGGGCGTCGATCCAGCGTGAGTCCACACCCTGGACGCCGGCTCCCCCAAGGCTCTCGGCTCCGGGCAGAGCAAGGCGTGCAGCGAGCGCCGCGAGGAAGCGGGCGATCTGCCGGCTCTCGAGACGCAGCCGATGATCTGCCATGGCCCCCGTCAGGGAGTAGACCCCTTCAACAGCGTAAAGTCGGTTCATCTCGCCACCGGAGGCTCCCGCGCGCCTTCCCTCCGCGAAACCTCGCGCATGACGGATCATCTCCGCGTCGGTGAGAAGCGGGTCGGCGTCGAGGGCGAGAATCACCGCAGCTCGATCGAGCCGGAGCATGAGATCGAGGTCGCGCCCCGTGGCGTACCGCAGTCCTGCGACTCGGCTCTCGTCGCTGACGGCGTCGTAGGTCGCCCACTGCAAGCGAGGGTAGCGGGCACGGAGCTCGGAGGCCAGGCGCGCCAGCGTGGGAGAGGAGAAGGACTCGGAGAGGACCGCAAGGCCGGCGCCGCCATCCGCGGCATGAGCCTGCGATAGCTCCCCCCAGGCCGTCACGAAATCGCTCCAGGACTTCCGCGTACCCTGCAGCGTGACCGACTGCGAGCGGTCGGGATCGTAGAGGCCGAGCACGGACGCCTGGACGAGGGAGCTCGTGGCCCCCAGAGTCGAGGGGTGCGAAAGGTTTCCCTCGATCTTGGTCGGTCGCCCTTCGTGGCTCTCGACGATCAGGCCGTAGGCGCTCCGGCGGAACGGCATGGTCGTGGCGTAGTAGCGGGGGATCCCGGGGACGATCTCCTCGGGGGCGTTGACAAAGGGGACAATCTCTTCGACGGGGCGCCGGCATCCCGCAAGCCCCGCGAGCGACAGCGAGGCGCCCAGGAGCATCATCATGTCGCGCCGGGTGATCCCTTCGGGAAGTTCCGACGCGCCCTCCGGGAACTCCCGCTCGAGAGCGGCGCGAAATTCGGGGCGTTCCTCGATCTGCGCGAGACTGCGCCAATAGGTCCGACTCACCGGTGGCACCCCGAACAGTCAGTCGGCGGATTGACCGGTCGTTCGCGGTCGAGCTGCGCCGCGAGCGTTTGGACGTCCCGCGGAGGGGTCCACCTCATGTTGGTGACCTCCGAGGTGGGGCGTCTGTGGAGACCGGGGTTGCGGTGGCAGTCGAGGCACCAGCTCATGCTGAGCGGCGTCATCTGGGTGACCGTGTCCATCTCATCGATGCGGCCGTGGCAGCTGACGCAGCCGATTCCTGCCGCCACGTGCACGTTGTGGGCGAAATAGGCGTAGTCGGGAAGCTTGTGGACGCGAATCCAGCGCATCGGGCGGCCGCTCTGGGCGCTTTCCCGAATCGGTGCGAGCGTCTCGCTGTCCCTCCTCACGGTCTGATGGCAGTTCATGCAAGTCCGCGTGGGCGGCACGTTCGCAACGGGAGAAATCTCGACCGAGGCGTGACAGTATCGGCAATCGAGACCAAGCTGGCCGACGTGGAGCTTGTGGCTGTACGGGACGGGCTGAACGGGACGGTAGCCCACGTCTGTGTACCAGGGGGAAAAGTAGTACCAGCCGCCCGCGATCGCGAGCGCCGGACCGAGGCTACCCGCGATGGCGGCCACGATCGGGAGCTTGTTCCACCAAGGGGGAAAGATCTGGGCCACTGAATGACTAGGACTCCGGGGCGCCAGAAGACCGTTGCCCAGGCCGTGAGTCCGTGGCGGGGATTTTTCCACGAACTCGGACGAGGGTCAAGGGCGCGCGCCCCTCCCGAGCGGGACTATTTGCAGGTGGACGATCGGGGTCGGACGCCTACCCGGGAGCCGGACCCCGCATGGGTGCGGAGCCGTCGATTCAGATCGGGCCGGCGCCGAAATCAAGCGGAGAAGCAAATGCGGCCTACATCCGCGCGCTGCAGTTGGGTCAGCACGCCTCGGTCGACGACGTGCCCGTTGAGCGCCGGGGTGAGCTCGATCAGCCGGCCCCGTCCGGCGCCTCAACCGCGCAACCGGGACAACCCGAAGCCCAGCCCGCGCCGGAGGGCCGCTGATGGCCGAGATGCCCACGACCTACGCACCGCCCGCCGACATCGAGCTGCCGCGCTCCCGTGCGCTGACGGCCGGCCTCATTGGCCTGGTCGCCTGCGCAGTCGGGTTTTTCGTCGACCGCGATCACTTCTTCCGGTCGTGGCTGATCGCGTCCCCATGTTGTGAAAAAAGGATCAAGCCAACCACAGTGCCTCCGGGCAAACCGCGAGATTCTATGCACAAACGGTGATCCACTTCACGTGGTAATGTAATCGGCCTCTTCTGTGGCCCCCGGGGCGCGGCCCCGGCGGCCGAACCGACGTAGAATCGCCGCTGATGAGACTTGTGTCCCGATGAGCGACCGCAAATACCGGCAGCGCGGCTACCAGGACGACGAGCGGGACCGGCAGCCGAAGCCGGCATCGGGTCGGCCCGCGCCTGAGCCGGGGGCGCCCGCCGCCACCCGCCGCATCTCGCGCGACGGGCCACGCCCGGTCAACATGCCGGGGTTCCGCGAGGTCGTGCGTTGCGCCCAGTGCGGGGCCGTCATCGACGCGGAGGTCGGGTTCGAGAGCCGATGTCCGCGGTGCGCCATCGAGCTTCACAGCTGCTCGCAGTGCACGTACTTCGATCCGGGCAGCCGCTTCGAGTGCATGCAGCCGGTCCCCGCGAGAATCTCACCCAAGAACACGAAGAACATATGTACGCTGTACGCCGCGCGCACGACCGTCGAGCGCGAGACCACCACGCCACGCGTCGACGACGCGCGCAAAGCGTTCGACGACTTGTTCAAGTTGTGAAGAGTACGTAGCGTCCGGCGTCAGCCGGACCGACACTAGCCGCGGAGTCACATTCATGCGTAGAGCTGCGTTCGTGCCGGTTCTTCTGCTGCTGCTATTTACCTCGCTGGTCGCCCAGCAGCCCCAGGGCCAGCAGGGCCTCACCGAAGCGATGCTCAAGTCGGCGGCCATCGAAGTGCCGCGGCTGGTGGAGCTGCTGGAGCTCAAACCCGGGCTGGCGATCGCCGACGTCGGCGCCGGGTTCGGCGCCTGGACGGTCGCGTTCGGCAGGTGGACCGGGCCGTCGGGGAAGGTGTATGCGACCGACATCGGCGAGAAGCAGCTCGCGTTCCTGCGCGAGTTCACGAAAAAAGAAGGGCTGACGAACGTAACCGTGCTGGCGGGCGCCGAGCGGTCGACGAACTTGCCGCCCGGCTGCTGCGACGCGATCCTGATCCGCGACGCGTACCACCACCTCACGCAGCCGCAGGACATCGTGAAGAGCATGGCGGCGGCGCTCAAGCCGGGCGGCCGGCTGGCGGTGATCGACTTCCCGCCGCGGCCGAACAGCGAGATCCCGGCGGGCGTCCCGGCGAACCGGGGCGGCCACGGGGTGCCGCCGGAAGTGGTGATCAGCGAGGCGAATGCGGCCGGTCTGACGACCGTGACCGTCAACCGCCAGTGGTCGGCGCAGAGCCAGCCGAACGATCTGTTCCTGGTGGTCTTCCGGAAGATGAATTAGCGGCCCCGGGCATGTGCCGCATCCGGGTGAGCAGCTCCTGGAACGCCGCCGTGTGAACCGGGATCTCCGGAAACCAGGCGAGGTGCCCGGCACAACGGCAGTCGGAGGCGCCAAAGTCCGCGACGAGCTCGCCTCCGATGCGCGCCACCTCTGCAGCGAGCTCGCACTCGTCTGAGGCGGCCCGAATCGGGAACGCCCGCACCTGCGAGCTGTGTGCCCGCAGGAAGTCGATGTGCCAGTGGAAGCGCTTACGCCGGCGGAGGTGTCGTGCGATGCGCGCGCCGAGCCCGCGCCGGGCCGAGCCGGTGTACACGTAGAATCCGCTCCGGAACGTGCGCGGTCCAAGACCACCCACCTCGACGCACGTCTGCTGCGGCAACTGCAAGACAAGCATGTACAGGCCAGCGTCTCGCACGCCGGCATCGAGAAGCCGCCACGGGACCCGGAGTCGCGTGGGCGGGCGAGTAAACGCGAGACATCCGTCGCCGCCGAGGGCGGGGTCGATGCGATAGGCGAGAAACTCGACTCGGCGCCGGACGGCGCGGAACGTTCGGGCGAACTCCAGGTCGTTGTGGAAGTCGGGCAGGAACCTGTCCACCGCACCCTGCACAAGGAACAGCACGCCCGTGCGGTGGCCGGGTCGCCCGCCATGGCGGGCCAGCTCCTGGAGGTGACGGCGGCCGCGCTCGGTCCGGGCGTCGGGGAAGAAGGCCAGGCCGCGTTCGGCCAACGTGACCGATTTGACCTCCAGGAGAAAGCAGCAGCGCCCCGAGCGCAGCAGGAAATCGAAGCGCGACCCGCCATCGGCGACCTCTCTCTTGTCGATCTGATAGCCGCGGAGTTCGGGGATAAGCCCTTGTGCAATGAGCCGCTCGGCCAGCCGGTTCATCCGCGTGGCGTCGAGGTAGACGATGCGTGGCCGGTCGCCAGGCCAGCGCGCCGACCACGTCGCGCCAATCACCTTCCAGCCGATCCGGTTCTGCGGGCAACGCTCGAGGAGCAGCTCGGTGCCGGGAAGGAGGACCTCGGCGAGGCGACCGGGATTGGCGAGGTGGGCAATTCCCTCGGCCGCGCCGTTCCTAAACCTCACGACAAAGCGGTTCAGGCGCTCGAGGAAAACGCCTCGCTCGAGAGGCCCGGTCTGGAAAAGGGCAGACGAAGACTTCCCGCGCTCGCTTATCGAATGCTCGCGCGCGTGGTGCGCCCCGCCCGATGTGACGAACGATGCCCCATCAGGAACCGAAGAAGAGCGCGTGCACCAGGCCGCCCGTCACCAAGCCGAGTAAGCCGATCACCGTGATCCACGCGATTACCGTTTCCATGATATCCATTGCAATACTCCACCTAGTCCACACCTAGGTCTCCCTCATACCTCTCAGTTTGCGGGAAACCCAAATCACTCCACAACGGGAATTTTTTCCAGTTCACCTGAACTAGGCTTGCCCTAGTCGCCGCCAAAGGTGACCCTGAATCCCAGCCGCGCCGTCAGCGGCAGCGCGGGGAACCCGAACGACTGCTCGTAATCGCGATCGAGCAGGTTCTCGATGCTGGTGTACACCTCGAGCCGGGGATGCACCCGGTAGGAGCCGCTGAGGTCGATCTTCTGGTAGCCGGCGGCCAGGTCACGGTTTGGCAGCAGCAGCGAATTGCCGAAGAACTGGTCCGTCAGGAACGTGCTGTCGTCCCACGCGCCCGAGAAATAGCCGGTCAGCGCGACGTGCCCGCGCTGGCGCGTATAGATTGCCGAGAGCGCGCCCGAGTGCGGCGGCCGCCGGAACGGCCGCTGGCCCACGAGCGGCGAAAAGGCGCCAATGGCGATGTTCGGGAAGGCGGGGTTGAAGGCCGCGCTCGCGCTGAACGCCTCGGTCACCTCGGCGTCGAGGTACGTGTACGACCCCGTGAGCCGAAGGTCCCGCGCCACCGCCGCTTCGACCGACGTCTCCACGCCGTCCGCCCTGTACGACTGTGAGTTGATGTAGGCGCCGAACGGCGTCGCGTTCGCCACGTCCTGCGGCACGCCGGCCCGTGGCAGCGCGGTCTTGCTCAGAAACTCAATCAGGTCCGTGAACGTGTTGTGGAAGTACGCGAGGCGCGCACGGACGCGCCCGCCCGCCATCGCCTGCTCGACGCCGATATCGAAGCTCCGGCTGCGCTCCGGGCCGATCGGTTCGACGCCCGCGCCGGCCGGCGTGCCCTTGACGAGCGCGTAGAGCGACGATTGCTCCTGAAACACGCTGGGCGCCTTGATCCCGGTTCCCGCGTTCAGCACCAGCCTGGTGTCACCGAACCCGCGCGACGAGGGCTGCCGCAGGTAGGACGCCACGGACACCCGCGGTGTGACCGCTTCACCGAACACCGCGTTGTGCTCGACGCCGAGGCCGGCGCTCACATGGTGGCGGTTCATCACGGCGCCGCGCACTTCGACGAAGCCGCCGCCGTTGGTGCGTGTCGCCGTCGGGTCGCCCTTGGGATCGTTATAGCCCTGCTCGCGCTCGAACCGCGCGCCGCCCGAGATGGCCCACGTCGCTGTAAGCTGGTACGTCGTGTCGCCAGCGAGCGCCAGCCGGGTCGTGCGCCGCTGGAACACCGACGGATAGGTGCCGAAGAAGTCGAGGATGGCGCGCCCCGCCACCGTATGGCCGTTGTTGCCGCGCAGGGTGACGGGCCGCCCGAGGTAATTGCCGAAGACCGGCTCGCCCGTGGGCGTCGGATTCACGTATCGCAGCGTCTGGTCCGTCGCGCCGAACCGCACCGCCCCCTGCCAGACGTTCGTTATCTGGGACTGCGCGGCGACGCTCGCATACGTGAGATCGGTGTCCTGCGCCGAGTCGTCTGGGATCCCGTACAGCCTCACGGCGTTCGGGCTCTCGTAACGCGTGTCGGCGCGCCGGATCGTGCCGCTCAGGTCCGTCGCGCCGCCAAGCGCGACGCCGAAGCGGCCGGCGTAGGTGCCGTTGCGATACGCGTTGTTCGGCACGTCGTTGTCGGTCCGGAAGCGCGAGTACATCGAGTAGTAATCGAAGCGTCTGACGGCCCCGCCAATCCCGGCCTCCGTGGCAAACGTCCCCAGGTTGCCGCCGTCGGCCGAGTAGGTGACCTCCGGCACGCGGGTGCGGCCGCGCCGCGTCGTGATCGCGATGACGCCCGCCAGGGCATCGCTGCCGTACATCACGCTGTTGGTCTGCCGCAGCACCTCGACGCGGTCGATGCCGGTGGTCGACATCTGCGCGAAATCGAACGCGCCTCCGATGTCGTTGGCCGGCACGCCGTCCACCAGCACCTTGTTGAAGTTGGCCGCGCCGCCGCGGATGAACATGGCGGTAGTCGCGCCGCGCGCGCCGGTCTGCACCACGTGCGACCCGGGGACCAACCGGAGCGCTTCGAGCACGTCGGCCTTGTTGAGCGCGTCGAGCGTCGCCGTGTCGATGACGGTGACCGGCGCGCCCGTCTGCGACTGCGGGATGTCCGAGGCGGCGGCGGTCACGACGACAGCCTGCCGCAGCGGCCCCACGTGCAACATGACGTTGACCACCGGGCGAGCGCCGCCGCTCACGTACACCGGGTCGGACGTGAACGCTTCGAACCCGGGTGCGGTGGCCACGACCTGATACCGGCCGTCCGCGAGCCCCTCGAAGCGGTAGGCGCCATCCCCATCGGTGGTCGTCTCACGCACCTGCCGGCCGGCGGCGGCGACCAGCGTGACGGCGGCGCCCGGCACCCGCGCCCCGGGCGGATCGAGCGCGACGCCGGACAGCGCTGCCTGCTGCCGGCCGGCTGCAGCGCCGACCGGCCACAGCATCACCGACAGCAGAAACACTCCGCGGCAGATGTGTGTCTGAATCATGGCAGCGACGATTCTAGTGATCGGTTCCGGACGGATCACCTGAAGAGTTCCTGAATTCTTTGTCAGGAGCGATGTCAACAGACGTTCAGGGGAGCACGGCCACCGCGATCTGCCCGCGCCCGCCGGCGCCGTGTCCCTCGACGCGCGGCGCGCGGTATTCATTCCACGCGAGGGCGAACCCGCTCCGCCAGGGACGGATGGCAGGAATCAACGAGTCGGCCGCGGTGTGCGTCATCCGCCGCGGGGCCGCTTCCGGCCGGCCTGAGCGGTCGTACGCAACCAGCCAAGGGCTTCGCCCTTGATATCCCGTACTCGTGAGGGAGAAGATGCAAGCCCTTGGCTGGTTGGCCAGTATCTGCTTGGCGCGCTTCGCGCGCCTAGGACCGCTATACGGCTTGTCATGGCGGGTACAAAATTCCCATGTGGAGCCGTATAGCGGTCCAACGAAGTACACCTCATGCGCGCCGCCGCCCGTGTCGTCGCACCAGGCGAGGCCGAGGCGACGGCCGTTCCACGCGAGGTAGGCGCCGATCGATTCGCCCGGCGTGGCGGTCACGCGCCGGGCGTGTCGGTCGAGGCCGGGCTCGAGGGCGTTGCCGACGAACAGGTACACCTCTTCATTGCCGTCGCGCCGGTCGAACCAGGTCAGCGCCACGCGACCGTCGGCAAGAGCGACGTCGGGATATTTCGACGCGAATCCATCATCGGCGGTCAGGCGGACAACCTCCGCGCCGAGATCGCCGATGCGTGCAAGAAACAGCTCCTCGGCCCGCGTCGCCGCGCCCGCGTCAAAGACCACCCACGCGCGGGGCCGGTCGGCGCCGGCCGCAGCCTCGAGTGCGGCGTTCAGATTCCAGGTCGTCTTTCCCGCAGGCGCGATCGGTCCGGCGGGTGCCACCGGTCTGCCGTCGGCCCTCCACCAGCCGGCCCACACGGTCGCTCGGCCGTTGGGCTCGTCTTCGATCCAGGCGGCAAACACGAGGTCGCCATGCGTGCGCACGACCGTGTTGCGGCCGCGGGCCGACGGTCGCACGACCCAGCGTTGTCTGCCCTCGCGCGTCCAGGCACCCAGCTTCGGCGTAAGCCGCCCGTCGGCGGACTTCTCGTACCAGCCGACGACAACACCGTCGACGAGCGGCTGGATATCGGCCTCGTACGCATCCGCCGCGCCGGCCGTGAGCCGCCGCTCCGGCCCGACCGGCCGTCCGTCGGTATCGAGCGCCCGCAGATAGATTTCGCCGTGCCCGTGGCGCGTGTCGTACCAGGCGACGGCCATCCCGTCGGCGAAGGTCGCAAGGCTCGGTTCGTGGGCGCTCGCAGGCGTCTTCGTCACCTGCTCGAACGCGGCGGCGCCGCAGCCGGCGGCGCAGGCCGCAGCCCACAGCACTGCGGCCGGCCAGGCGCGGCTAGCGGTGCGCACGGCGGTACCGCCGGCGCCACAGCACGAGCAGCGCCACGATCGGCCCGCCCGTGAGCAGCACCTGTACTTCCGAGCGGAGCGGGGCCTCACGCTGCGGATCGGCATCGGACGCGTTCTCTTCCCGCCGCTCCATCACGTAGCCTGCGAGCTGCCGGGCCACGCGGCTGACAGCCGGCACCTTCGACAGGTTCGCCGCCATCCGCGCGTCGTTCTGCCTGGCAAAATTCGCGGCGTCCTCGGCGGCGGGCTCGACCGCGGTGCCGGTGGCCTTCTCCATCGCCTGCTGGAAGCAGCCGAGCGCCGGAACCGGAATACCCGCCTTCCGCCCTTCGTCGAGCACGTATTTCTGCAGGCGCGGATTGCCGCACGTGTGCTCCGCGCACCCGACGCCGTGCCGGTTGACGCTGTCGACGTACTCCTCCAGGAGCCGCTTCCGCGTCGAGGCATCCGGCGCCCAGTACCCCTTGCGCACGGTTTCGATCATCCGCGCCGTCATGTCCTGATAGGCGAACGGCGAGTGGCGGTCGAAGAATTCGGCAAGGCCCAGCCTGTGCTTGTCCTCGACGTAGACGTCGAACGTCTCCTGCCACTTGCCTTCGTCGATGACTTCGGGCGCGGTGGCGTCCCAGCCCCAGAGGTACTCGACAAACGACCGCATCTCCCCGGCGCCGGCGTACCCCTCCTTCTTCATCCCTTCGATCCAGGCGGGATTCACGTAGCGGGAGCGGAACTCCGTGCCGATGAACTTCTCGATCGTCGTCATCTCGGGGCGGCCCGGGTCGCGGGTGTTGGTCACGACCATTTCGGGCGTCCTGCCGTCGAGGTTTCTCACGGCAGTGGCCAACCCGCCCATGTACATGAAGAAGTCGTCGTTATCGAGCGTGCCGTACAGGGCGGTGGAACTGCTGTGGACGATCTTCTCGGTGCCCGAGAGCGCGAGCCGGAAGACGTCTTCCATCGGCTCGCCCCAGAACCCGTTGCCGTAGGCGTGCCCGAGCTTCCGGAGATAGTCGTCCGCCATACCCTTGTCGGTGTCCCACGTGCCGCTGCTGGCCGCAATGGTCGACGTATTCAGGTTGAAGACGCCCGGCGCCTCGTCGAAGATGCGGACGCCCGCGCGGCGGTCGGCGTCGCCTTCCGAGTAGCCCCGCTCCATCAGCACGGCCTTGGTGTTCAGGTAGTGGCGGCGGACGTAATTGTCCGCTTCGTCGATCGCCTTCACACGCTGCACGGCCTCGTCCATGAGGCGCGTGACGTTGTGGAACATCCCTTCGGCGGCGCTGGCAATGACGATGTCGACGCGAGGCCGATTGAGCTGCGCTCGAGGAATGATCCGGACGTCGACGACCTTGCCGCGCTCGTCCCAGATCGGCCGTGTCCCGAGCAGGTAGAAGATCTGCGACTCGACGACCCCCTCGTGGCGCATCGTCTCGTCGCCCCAGATGACGAACGACACCTTCTCGGGGTACCGGCCGTGCTGCTTCACGTGGTCGGCGAGCATCTGGTCGGCGAGCTTGACGCCCATGTCCCACGACGCCGGCTTCGGCACCTTGTCCGGGTCGATGCCGTAGAAGTTCTTGCCCGTCGGATAGGCGTCGGGGTTGCGCACGGGCTCGCCGCCGCCGCCGGTGCCCACGAACCGTCCACCGAGCGCGCGCACCAGACGGTCGAGCTCGCGCGGGCCGGAGGCGACGATACGCTGCTCCATCTCCGCGGCCAGCACCTTCGCATCGTTCGGGAGGAGGCTCCGGTCGACGCTGACGATGGCGTCGACGGTGCTGTCGCGGAGCGGCTTGTCGGGCGTGCGGCCGAAGGTGTGCAGCCCGTACGGGATGTTCTGCTCCTTCAGCGTGAACAGATGCTCTTCGACTTCGTGCAGCACCTCGTCCGTGAGACTCTCGGGCGTGTCGAGCTTCAATCCGAGGTCGCGCGCGATGCCGAGCGCCGTCAGCTGCTCGCGGATGCGATCCGCATACGCCCGCGCGAGCTGCGGATTGTCGCTCCGCCGCTCCTGATAGTCGGTGATCGTTTCGGTCAGCTCCGCGAGCTCCGCGTACAGTCCACCCTTCCTGAACGGCGGCACCATGTGGTCGACGAGCGTCGCCATCCCGCGCCGGCGGGCGACGAGCCCCTCGCCCACCACGTCGACGTTGTAGATGTAGATATCCGGAAGATCGGCCATCAGCGCATCGGAGGCGTCGTCGGCCGACAGGCCGATGTCCTTGCCGTCGAGCCACTCGAGCGTCCCGTGCGTGCCGACGTGCACCACCGCGTCGGCGCGGAAGCCGTGCCGCAGCCACGCGTACGCAGCAACGTACTGATGCGGCGGCGCGAGATCCTTGGCGTGATACATCTTCTCGCGGTCTTCACCCCACCCGCGTGCCGGCTGGGGCAGGAGCGCCACGTTGCCGAACTGGACCACGGGAATGACGAGGCCCGGGCCACCGGGGCCGTCGATCGTCATCAGCCGCGACGTGTCCGGCGGTCCCCAGTCCTTTATGACCTTGGCGCGAAATGCGGCGGAAGAACTCAGGAGCCAGCGGGTGTACTCGGCGAAGCCGATCCGGACGGCGCTGCCTCGCGCAACCAGCTCCTGCAGCTCGCCCGGTGCGTAGCCGCCGACGTTGCGGGCCTTCTCGGTAATCTCCTTGAGCACCACGTCGCCCGTGAGCCTGGCGTCACCGACGTTGTAGCCTTCCTTTGCCAGCCGCTGCAGCATCGCCGCAAGCGATTCGGCAACGTTCAGATAGCTCGCACCGATGTTCGCCTTGCCGGCGGGATAGTTGTAGAAGACGATCGCGACGCGCTTGTCACGATTGGCCTTGGCTCGCAGGGCCGCATACTTCAACCCGCGCTGCACCGCGGTCGCCACGCGGGAAGGCATCGGCTTGCGGACGACAATCGTCAGGCCCGTCTCGGGATCGGTCGTCTTTTCCTGGCTGCCCACAACCGTCGGCGCGATGAGCCCCGCCAGCTCGGGTACGGCAATCTGAAACGTGCCTTCGAAGAACGACAGTCCCGTGGAGGACGCGCGCCACTCCTGCTCGGTGCGGCCGTAGAGGCTGATCAGATTGATGACCGGAATATCGACCTTCTCGAGGATCGGCGAGGCCTCCGGACCGGAGAAGCGGAACAGCAGCGCCAGCGCGACGTCGGCGCGCGGCGCGCCGGCCGGATCCACGAGCAGGTGGGCGGCGGCCGCCGCTTCCGGGTACCCGAAGAACGGAATCGCCTCGGCGCCGCGGCGCTCGATGTCGGCGATCACCGCATCCACCAGCTGCGTCTCGCCCGAGTAGTAGGACGCCTTGAAGAACCCGAGCGCCACACGCGGCGCCCCCGGGCGGATCGTGCCGCGCTCGCGCCGCCACGCCCTGAACTCGTCCCAGGTCGCGAAGACGCGGCCGTTGCCGCCGTCGGGATAGTAGTAGCCGTGCTCCAGGCTCGGCTCCGGCTTCGGGACCGTGAGCCGCGTCACGCCCGCCTGCCCGAGCAGGAACTTGAGCAGGCCGACCTGGTTGTTGAACCCCGAATGGGCCCAGAACGCGCGGGCGGTCTCGTGGTAGAGCACCCCCTGGCTGGCGTACCGCTCCCTCGGCAGCAGGCCCTCGCCGACGGCAAACACCTTGCCGCGGCGGCGGACGGCGGCGATCAGATCGACGCTGTGCTTCGTGTTGAAGCGGTCGAGCATCTGCTGGTTCATGATGTCGAGCAGCAGCACGTCGGCCGCGGTCACGTCGCCCGCCCGCACCTCGTCGAACATCGACTCGGTCAGGAAGGTGAACGTGACCCGGGAGCGGAGGTCGGGCCGCTCCTGGAGGATGGCTTTGTACGCCTTCAGAACCCCCGGCAGATTGCCGTCGGAGAAGACGAACGCGACGCGCGCCTGCTGCGCGGCCGCCGGCGCCGCCCAGGCGCAGACGATCAGGCACGCACTAAGGAGCCGCGTCGCCATCGGTTTCGGGAACGTAGATGATCTGGCCGTCCGCCAGCCGGTACGCCGTCCCAAGCCGCTCGCCGTCGCCTACCGCCGTCTTGCCGCTCACTTTGTACGCGGTGATCTTCGTCCCCTTTTTGACGATGATTTCGCGCTCGCCTTGGGCGTTGGTCTTGACGAGCGTGACCTCGCTGCGCGCGTCGACGAGGTCGCCCATGCGGTACACCGAGAAGAGCGTGATCATCAGACCGACGATAAAGACGACCGAGACGTCGAAGAGATTGGCGATGCCCGACAGCGGATCCTCTTCGAGCGGCTCGTCGGGATGCGGCAGGTGAAGGAATCGCGCCATCGCTACGCCCTCATCGCATGTGCCGCCGGGTGCTCGAGCTCGGCGGCGATCTGCCCGGCCAGGTACCGCTGCTCGCGGATCGTTTCGGCCACCCATGATTGCCGCGCCGCGGCGACGACGTAGGCGACCGTCCCCGTGGACAGGCCGATGATCGTCGTCGTGAACGCCACGACCATCTGCCCTGCCATCGCCTCGAGGTTGCCCGTCGCCAGCGACGCGAGCGAGGCGCCCATCGGGATCAGCGTCCCGATCAGGCCGAGGCTCGGACCCACTTTCACCAGCACGCGCGAGGGCGTCAGCGTCTGGCGGACGCGCTCCTCGCGTTCGAGCAGGAGGTGCTCCAGCCCGCCCGACACCAGGTCCTGGCGGCGCTGCCGCCGAATGTCCTCGACCAGGCGCCGCAGCGGCGGCGGCAGCGGGCGCAGCCGCGGCTCGTCGGCATCGAGCACGGGGCCTTTCTTCACCCACACGGCAAGGTCGAAGCCGCGGCGCTCGCGGCGACGGGCGACCAGTTCCACGAGGCAGCTCCCGGCCATGAAGAGGGCCGCGGCGACGCACACCCAGAGGAGCGTCATCACCGGAAACCGGAGCACCTGTCCCAGCGCAAACAGCCCGTTCTCGAGCACCTGCAGCAGATTCACCGGCGACTCCACAACGTAACGAGCGCGCCACCGGCGACGGCCGCGAGCGGCAGCATGAGCGCCCACACCGGCACGGCGGCAGCGGGCATCTGCCCGCCCTGCGCGCTCAGACTCACGGCGGCGCGCCATCCGTCGATCACGCCCGGCGCCGTTGCCGCGGCGAGGCTGCCGATGCAGGTCAGGAACAGCGCCTCGTCACGCAGGCGCGCCGGCGCGAAGCCGGGCTTCCCCGTCGCGAGCCACGAGGCGATGACCGGTGGCGCCGCAAACAGCAGCACGCCGAGCGCCGCATGAGCGCCCTCGCCCATCAGAAGAGCCTGCCCCGTCCCGGCCAGCAGACCGGCCAGCATCGCGGCGATCAGGGGAGACGGCTTGTAGACGAGTTGATGCGCGGCCCCCGCCGCGGCAGCGATGCCGACGGTCGCACTGCTGTCAAGCTGGATGTCGCTTCCCCAGCCGGCCGCGGCGATGTAGGCGGCGGCACACAGGGCGGCCCGCCGCCACGTCGGGCGGACCGTGGCGGCAAAAGACGTGCTGCCCAGCGCACAGACGAACCACAGGCCAATCTGCGAGGGATGCACGGGCGTTGGTTACGGATCCTAGTGGATCGGTCGGGGCGAAACTCTGAAGAGTCTCTGAATTGTTTGTCAGACTCGGCCGAGCCCTTTTGGGGCGTTGCTCATCCTGCTCGTGACATGGCGTGGCTCCCTCACGGTCAGGACGCTCGGGGTAGGCGCCCGTTCTCCGGTCTTCTGTGCGGAACTGCGCAATCATGCGGGACCTCGCAAATTGCGGCACTCTGATCTGACACTTTTTGTCAGGCCACGTCGGCGTCCGCGCGATCGGCGACCGATCTAACTCATTGATGTTGTAGGACTTCTCGCGAAGACCCGTCTGCGGCTCAGGTTGGTATCCGGTTTGCGGCGTGTCCTGGGTTTACACGGAGCGTGGCAACGGCGCGCGGGGTCATGGGTGGAAATGCCGCGGAGGAGATCCGCGTCAAGCATGCGGAAGAACGAAGGGTTTACGCTCATCGAGCTGATGATTGTGGTGGCGATTATGGCCATCATCGCCGCGGTTGCCGCGCCTGGCCTCCAGCGCGCGCGTTTGTCCAGCAACGAATCGTCGGTGGTCGGCTCCGTCCGCGCGATCAACAGTGCGGAAACGGCGTATGCGGCAAGCTGCGGCGGCGGCGGGTACGCACAAAGCCTCGCGGATCTCGGCCTGCCCGCGCCAGGAGGCCAACCGTTCGTCGGCCCGGATCTCGTGGGCGGCACGAAGAGCGGCTACACGCTCGTCGTGACCAACCTCGCGGGCGCCCTCAGCGTCCTCCCTGCGGCGAGCACCTGCAACGGTGCCAGCGCGGACTCGGTGGATCGGTATCACGCCAGCGCGGTGCCCCTCACCCTGGGGTCGACCGGCCAGCGGTCGTTTGCGAGCGACGACCGGGGCACGATCTATCAGGACGTCACCGGCGTGGCGATCGCGAACCCCATTCCGGCAGGCACGCAGATGCTGCAGTAGTCGTCGCCGGCCTCTCCATTGGCGCGTGTGTTCGGCGTGACGGTGGCGGAGGGAGAGGGATTCGAACCCCCGAGCCCCTTTCGAGGCTAACGGTTTTCAAGACCGCCGCCATCGACCACTCGGCCATCCCTCCGCACAATCGATTGTCGCACCCTGTCCACCTAGCCTAATAGATGTACACCGCCCCCGAGTCGCGAACCGAGTTGTCCTGCTGGTTGCCGTCGATACCGGAGCCGCTGTCCTCACCGTTGCCGGCAACCGCCATGGTGGCGCCGTCCGCGCTGACCGCCAGCCCGCTGCCGAACTGATCGAACGCCTCCGCGTTCGACGCCTTGATATACGCCTGCTGCGTCCAGCTGGCGCCGGACCGGACGAACACATAGACGGCCCCCGAATCCCACGCCGATTCGTCGTGCTGATTGCCGTTGACGTCCGTTGCGCCGCTGTCCTCGTGCGGTGTGCTGACCGCAAGCGTGTTGCCGTCGGCGCTCATCGCCAGCGTCACGCCCACGAGCGGATCGCCGATCCCGAGCCGGTCGTCCTCGCCGGGGTTCGACACCTTCAGATACCTGACCGCCGATGCCGGCCGGGCACCGTAGTCGATCGCCGAAGCCTGCTGGCGCGCGCCGGCAGGGCCGATGCCGAACGCCGTGGCAAGCGCCAGGCACACCGCTATCCTGATTTTCATCCTAACTCCTTGTGGGTCCGGCTAAAGCCGGACGCTACGTACTGAACCCACCAATTCTACTTGGCGCGGATGCGCCTGCCCGTCCATGAACGGCCGCGGCGCGTCGGGGATGACGACCGAGCCGTCTTCCTGCTGGTAGTTCTCGAGGATCGCGATGAGCGTCCTGCCGACCGCAAGGCCGGAGCCGTTCAGCGTGTGGACCGGTTCCGCCTTCCCCCCGCCCGCCGGCCGGAACCTGATGTTGGCACGGCGCGCCTGGAACGCCTCGGTGTTGCTGCAGGACGAGATCTCCCGATACGTGTTCTGACTCGGGAGCCACACCTCGATGTCGTACGTCTTGGCCGAGGCGAAGCCGATGTCACCCGTGCACAGCAGCACGGTGCGAAACGGGAGCTCGAGCCGAGCTTGTGAGGAACAGCCACTGGAATCGCCTGAGCCCGCGGGTCCTTCTTGATGCTGCGTAACACCTCGAGGCCGGGCCGACGCCCGTCCCTTCGAAGTCTTCCAGCTGGAACCGCCGCCCGAGCGGACAAGAAGTGTCGCAATTTACACTGCCAGTAACCGCTTACGACGGCAGTAAGCATTTCCAGACGCGCCCTTAGCTATTTTCACTACTTGAGCTGACTTAGGGTTGCTTACTGGCTGAGGCCGGCCGGTACCTGCCTTGCTCTAGACTGGAGGGATTCGCGCGTCCGTCGCAGAAAGCGAGGGTCTGTTCGAGAACGGCCCTCATATTGAGCCACGCGGGCACACCTCGCTCACGCCGGCGATCGACCTTCACGCGGACCACGTCTATCGGATGGCCTAAGCCGCTGCCACCATCACGAGCAGACCCTCACTGGTCGTGTTCGGCCGTGAGAGCGACCTGCGACGAGGCTCGAAGCACGTCCCTCAGGAAGTGAGTGCAGCATGACGCCTCTGGCGCAATTGATCGACAACACAGCCGATGGGGCCTTCGTCGTTGATTACTCCCTGAGAATTTCTGCCTGGAACCGCGCAGCTACCGACCTCTTCGGTTTCACCCCCAGTGAAGTCGTTGGTCTGCCTTGTCCCGCAGTGATCGGCGGACGGGATGATGGAGTGAATCTCTTCTGCAAAGAGGGATGCGAGCCACTTCGCCGTGCGCAGAAGAATGACCTCTGTCCGAATTACAATATCTGCACCCGTACGAAGGGGGGCCAAATGCTCTGGCTGAACGTGAGCATTGTGGTCATTCCTCCCAGCTTGGGCACCAAAGGCCACCTCGTCCATATCGTTCGACCCATTGATCGACAGAAACGCCTCGAGGAGTTCGTGCAGCAAACCCTCTCGGAAGGGGCAAAGCTCTCCGCTAATGGATTGTTGCCAGCCCAGCGTCCTTCCCCGGCGCCCCCTTTATCTTTGCGGGAACTGGAAGTCCTCCAACTGCTGGGTCGCGGCGCTCGCACGAAGGAAATCGCTCACACCCTTTGCATCAGCCTCGCTACGGTGCGCACCCACACCCAAAACATCCTCAAGAAATTAGGGGTCCACACCAAGCTGGAGGCGGTCCTCCATGCCCTCCGACATAACCTCCACCGTTGAGGAGTGAGGTCGGCGTCGGCCGCACATGGTGCGTCCGCGACGCCAAGAAATCATCTGCGCGCACGACCCTCTCTCGTTACTGCAATCGCTGTAGAAAAATACGGCAGTTGCGCAATTGACCATACGTTGCTCCCACGTAACCCTCTGTGTACCTAACTTTCACGTCCTTGGAGAGAAGGAGATTCGGCTATGAAGAAGGGGTTGGGGAGAAAGAGATTGCTGATTGGGTGCGTGTTGGTTGGCACGGTGGCAGCCGTCGTTCCGGCAGCCGTCAGTGATCGCAGTGGTGAAAACGAGGTCAACTTTTCGCTGACGGATACTCCCGGGCGATGGTTTGATACCGGGGTGGATATTGCCGGCACACGCTCGCTTGCCGTGGCCACATCTGGAGTGCGCGTGAAGTTTTCGGGAGAGTCGAACACGGTTCATACCAGAACCAGTTTGATCTTCCCCGCTGGGGCGGCCGGCATGCCCTTCACCACAGAACCCAGAAAAGGCGGAGATGAGGTCACTTTGACAACCCCGGGGTTGTATGTGTTCGTCTGCGGTATTCATCCGTTCATGCTTGGGGCGGTCATCGTTGACGACCTCGGTACGACCGGGTTGGATCTAGGGGAAAAGATCAGATTGCTCAACGGCATTGAGGTGCCCACCAGCAGCGACCTGGCCACCAGGCTGCTGAGAACCTTTTTCATTGCGACTAACCCTGCCAACTGGCAAGACTACGCGTCCGCTGCTAAGTGGCACGTCACCTATCCGAATGTGGACGTGCGCATCACGGGCGGCGCGGTCGTCAATCTGCCGGCCGTCCTGGACGCCAGATATCCGAACAACATCGATCTCGAGCCGCTGAACAATCCGACGACGCCCGGCGTGGGTGAAGTCTGGGTGGCCACCCAGTTTGAGACCACATCTGGAAAGACGAAGCCAGGCACTGTGTCGGCTGTCAGCGGCGCCACCTGGCAGGTCACCCGGAAGGTTGCCCTGCCGTCGATCAACATGAACAATCCACATAACATGTGGACTGACCGCAATCAGAACCTCATTTATGTGACCCAGTGGTTTGACCATCGGTTGACTGTGTTCAGCCGTCAGACCGGGGCCCTTGTTCGCAATCTGTCAGTGGGCGAATCGCCGGCCCATGTGATGACCCGTACGGATACCGATCAAGTGCACGTCACCAACAACGGGGATGCTCGGCCGGACGCAGTCATGGAACTCTCTCCTCTGGCGGAAGGCGTGGAACGGCGTATCGATATCCAGAGGGGCAACCCGCATGCGCACTGGATGAGCCACGATGGGCGGACCATGGTGACACCCAATGTGTTTACCGCGGACTCGTCGATCTACGACTTCTTGCTCGACAGAACGAACTTTGTTGTCGGGACCGGGAACATCCCGCTTGCGACCGGCATGATGCCGAACGCGACAAAGTACTACGTGGCCAACTTCCTCGACAACACCATCACGGTGATCGATACCGTGTCGGGAGTCGTCCTCAAGACCATCAACTTGATCGCCAACTATGATCCGGTGAGCGGCGCTATTTCCGGCCCTGTAGGAGCATTGCCGATTCAGACCCCGGTCGCTCCGAATGGGAAGAGCATGGTGACCGCCAACACACTGACAGGAACGATCCTTGTCACCAACCCTCAAACGGACACGGTCGTTGCGATGTTGGGATGCGACCCCGGATGCCATGGCGTCCAATATGGCGCCAAGCAAGGTGGAGGCTATTACGCGTACGTCTCGAGCAAGTTTTCGAACAGACTGCTTGTCGTCGACCCAGATCCGAATGGAGACGGCAATCCGGTTGACGCAGCGATTGTCGGGCGCGTGGGACTCTTCGCTTCCGGGAGCACTCTCAGGGATGCCACGATCACTGGCAACGAAGGAATGGGGGGACAAGGCATCCTTCCCATTCCGGTGGTCTACAACGGCTGGGTACAGAACCTGCCGCAGTCTTGGAAGGATGAATTGGAGCCAGCTCACCTGGACCCGTTTCCCAGTCCGTAAGAGAACTCTCTAGATGGCGGAGCAGAACGAGGAGCGGCTACTTCTTGCTCGGATCGTCGGCGGGATTCACGTAATTGACCGCAAACGGTCCCGTGCCGTGCACCTGGAACGTCGCGGCGGTGTTCGACAAGAAGAAGTGCCGCATTTCCATAGGCATCCCGGTGATGGTGTCCCGAATCGGACCCAAGCCTGTCGCGATGGGCATCCCCGGCGGATAGACCGACGCATCGGGGGCGTAGCAGGAGAGGAACTTCTCGACGTCCTTCGCGGTCGCGGCCTGACACACGCCAGAAACGCACTGCACGGTTGTTGATTTCGCGCTTGTTAGGGCGGCGTGATGGCTTCCTTCCCGTCCATGTAGGGCCGGAGCGCGGGCGGAATCACTAGCGACCCATCCTGCTGCTGGTAGTTTTCCAGGATGGCAATCAGCGTGCGGCCGACCGCGAGGCCGGAGCCGTTCAGCGTGTGGACCAGTTCCGCCTTTCCCCCGCCCCCCGGCCGGAACCTGATGTTGGCACGGCGCGCCTGGAACGCCTCGGTGTTGCTGGGCCGGAACCTGATGTTGGCACGGCGCGCCTGGAACGCCTCGGTGTTGCTGCAGGACGAGATCTCCCGATACGTGTTCTGACTCGGGAGCCACACCTCGATGTCGTACGTCTTGGCCGACGCGAAGCCCAGGTCACCCGTGCACAGCAGCACGGTGCGAAACGGGAGCTCGAGCCGCTTCAGCACTTCTTCCGCGTTGCCGGTGAGCCGCTCCAGCTCGTCGTACGAACGGTCCGGCGCGCTGAACACCATCAGCTCGACCTTGTCGAACTGGTGCTGCCGGATCAGGCCGCGCACGTCGGCGCCGTACGATCCGGCCTCGCTGCGGAAGCACGGCGTGTACGCCGTGTAGCGGATCGGCAGCAGGCGCCCGTCGAGGATCTCGCCGCTGTGCATGTTGGTGAGCGGCACCTCGGCGGTGGGCACGAGGTACAGGTCCCACTCGCCGGCGATCTTGAACAGATCCGCCTCGAACTTCGGCAGATTGCCGGTGCCGGTCAGCGCCGCGCTGTTGGCCAGGAACGGCGGCTCGACTTCCGTGTAGCCGTGCTCCTTCGTGTGCAGGTCGAGCATGAAGTTGATGAGCGCCCGCGCCAGCCGCGCGCCCGCGCCGACGAGCGCGGTGAAGCGCGCGCCCGCGATCTTGGTGCCGCGCTCGAAGTCGATGATCCCGAGCGCCGGGCCGAGGTCCCAGTGCGCCTGCGGCGTGAAGGAGAAGCCGCGAGGCGTGCCGTGGCGGCGGACCTCGGCGTTGTCGGCGGCACTCTTCCCCACCGGCACGCTCGGGTGAGGGATGTTCGGGATCGTGAGCAGGCGGCGGTTGCGCCGCCCCTCGATCGCCTCCAGCTCCACGCTCATCTGCTTGATGCGCTGGCCGCGCGCGCGGTTCTGTTCCTGGATGGCCGCGACGTCGAGCCCCCGGCGCCGGGCGCGCGCCACCTCGTCGCCCGCCGCGTTCTGCTCGCGCTTCAGCCCCTCGAGTTCCGGAATCATCCTGCGGCGGGCCGATTCGAGCGCCACGAGCTCATCGAGCTCCCCTCCCAGATCGACGCCGCGGTTCTGGAGCGCGGCGCGGACCGCCGTCAGGTTGTCGCGGAGCAGCGCGGGGTCAATCATGCCGCTTCCGATCCTATATCTCGCTAGTTGGTAGTTGGTAGTTGGTAGCGGTTCGGGGTTCGGGGTTCGAGGTTCTCGCTACCAGCTACCGGCTACCAGCTACCAGCCAGCTGCGATACGATGGCACGAATGACCGCCTCGATCCGGAAGGCCGTGTTCCCTGCGGCGGGACTCGGCACGCGCTTTCTGCCGGCCACCAAGGCGCAGCCGAAGGAAATGCTCGTGCTCGTCGACAAGCCGGTGATTCAGTACGGCGTCGAGGAGGCCGTCCAGTCCGGCGTCCCCAACATCGTCATCGTCACCGGGCGCGGCAAGAACGCGATCGAGGATCACTTCGACGTCGCCGTGGAGCTCGAAAGCTATCTCGAGCAGCGCGGCAAGAACGCACTGCTCGACGAGATCCGGAAGATCACCCAGCCGATCAACGTAGCCTACGTGCGGCAGGGCGAACCGCTCGGCCTCGGTCACGCGGTGCTCGTCACCAAGACCCTGATCGGCGACGAGCCGTTCGCGGTCATCCTCGGCGACGATGTAATCGACGCGAACCCGCCGGCGCTGCGCCAGATGATCGACGTGTACGAGCGCGTCCAGGGACCGGTCCTCGCGGTCGAGCGTGTCGCGCCGGAGGACGTCTCGAGCTACGGCATCGTGGCGGTGGACGAGAGCGTGGATCTCGGGCGCCGGGTGCACCGGGTGAAGGATCTGGTCGAGAAGCCGGCGCGCGCGGACGCGCCCTCGAATCTGGCGATTATCGGCCGCTACATCCTGACGCCCGATATCTTCGCGGCGCTGGAGGCGACCGCGCGCGATGGGGGCGGCGAAATTCAGCTGACGAACGGCCTGCGGCGCCTGCTCCGCGAGCGGCCCCTTTACGTGTACGAGATCGACGGCGTCCGCCACGACACCGGCAACAAGCTCGGCTTCCTGAAGGCGATCGTCTATTTCGCGCTCCGGCGTCCGGATCTGGCCGAGCCGTTCCGGCGCTATCTCGAGTCGCTGGAGATGGGGGTCAGACCTCGGTGATGGGTCGACTCAAGGTTATGCACCGATTCAGGAACCTTGAGTCGACCCATCACCGGGGTCTGACCCCCGCATCGATGCCGAGGATGTAGACGTCGGCGCAGCGTCGCTCTTCTTCTCGCCCGACCCGGCCTCGCTCTTGCCGTCGGCGCCCTTCTCGCCGCCGGACTGCTTTGCCTTCGCCTTCCGCGCGTAGTCGGTGATGTACCAGCCCGACCCCTTGAACTGGATCGCCGGCGACGAGAGCAGCCGGCGCACCGGGCCCTTGCCGCAGACGGCGCAGATATCGACGTCGGGATCGGCAAATCGCCGAATCAGCTCGAAGTGCTGTCCGCACGCGTCGCATTCGTACTCGTAGAGCGGCATGGGTTACTCCAGTACCGCATCGGACGCGTGGCCGAGCAGGAGACGACGATGCGCCCAGAACGGCGCGTTCCCCTGCGCGAGCACCGCATCGTGAAAGGTTCGCATGGAAAACCTGCCGCCCTGCGAGTCCTCGTAGTCGCGACGAAGCTTCAACATCATCAACTTCCCCACGGAGTACACGAGATAGGTGGGATCGAACGTCCCGCGCTCCGCCTCGCGGCGGGCCGTCGTTTCCTCGAGGAACGCCTCGTCGCGGAAGAAGCGCATCCCCTGCTCCACCGAGAGGTCGTCACAGTGCAGCCGGATGGCGACGACGAAGCGGGCCAGTCGCACCAGCGCCTCGGCGAGCTGCCCCAGCTTGAACGTGTGGTCGCCGCGGCGGAACCCCGCCTCCACCATCATCTGCTCGCAGTAGTGCGCCCAGCCTTCGACGAACGAGGCCGGCGCGAACAGAATGGACTTCCGCACCTTCGAATCGACGCGGCGCAGGTGCTGGTAGTGCAGATAGTGTCCGGGATAGACCTCGTGGATCGAAATGTTCCAGAGCGTCGGGAAGTTGAAGTCCCGCATGTGCTCTTGCTGCCGCTCCGGCGGCCACCCCTCGTCGACGTCCGTCAGGTAGTAGTACGCGCGGCTCGGCTTCGGCTCGAACGGTCCCGGCGTCCACATGCTGGCAAACGCCCACCGGTAGAACTCCGGCGACGGCGCGACCACCACCGGCTCGGATTCGGTCAGCGACACGATGGACTGCCGCTCCAGGAACGTCTCGAGCTCCTTGAGCTGCTCCTGCGCCACCGCGACGAGCTGGCCCGGCTGCGGGTGCTCCTCTTTCGCTTGCCGCCATGCGCTCATCGGATCGCGGCCGTTCATGCGACCCGCCACGGCGCGGAACTCCTCCTGCACTTCGTGCAACTCCCGCAATGCGATCGCCAGCAGCCGGTCGGCGCCGAGCGTAATGCCCTCTTCGAGCTTCAGCTTCTGCTCGAACGTCTCGCGCCCGAGCCGGAAGGACGCCTTCGCGCGCGGCGCGAGATCGTTTTCGACGTACTCGACGTAGCTCTTGATCGCGTGCGTCGCCTCGGCGGAGGTGTCCGCCAGGTCGGCCAGGATATGCAGGTCGTCGAGCGTCGCAAACGCGCGCGGGAGGTCCGTTTCGATGAACTTCTGCACGCCCCGCCAGGTTTCGAGGCCGATCTTGAGGAAGATCCCGGGGCATTCCCTGATGTTCTCCCGGGCCGCCTCCACGAGGCGCGCCGTCTGGCGCAGCTTCGAGACGACGCGGCGGGCCCGCTCCTCCTCGGGCGCATGGTTGAACAGCGCCTGCCCGGCGAGGCTGATCCCGAGCGTGTTGGCATACAGCTGCGGATTCCGCTCCCAGCTTCGGACCGTCTCGATCTCGTACATGCGGGCGTCGATGTTGGCGGCCACGATCGGATGCTCGACCTGTTCGGCCGGTGGAAGGATGGTCGGATCGATCTGCTGGAGCCGCCGCCCGAAGCCGGCGAGGGCACGAACGTGTGCTTCTATCGACGAGCGGCTGAGGTCGTCGAGCAGGTCGTCGTGGAGGTGAACGCCGTCCACGCTCGCCTGGCTCGGGAGCACTTCATACAGGTAGGCCAGGTAATCGTCGACAAAGTGCGGGAATGGCTCCGATGGATACATGCCTGGTCATGGCTGGCGCTCTCTGCCTCCGCTCCCTGAGCGCTCATCTTGCAATGGTACAATAACTTTCCGCCCGATGTCCGGCACGTTGTTCCTCGTCTCCACGCCCATCGGCAATCTCGAGGACATCACGCTGCGGGCGCTCCGCGTGCTGCGGGAGGCGGATCTGATTGCCGCCGAGGACACCCGCCGAACGGCCAAACTCCTCGCCCATTACGCAATTTCGAGGCCCACGATCAGTTTTCACCAGCACAACATCCGATCCCGGCTGCCGCAGCTCCTCGCACGCCTCGAGCGTGGCGACACGGTCGCGCTGGTCAGCGACGCTGGAACCCCCGGCATTTCCGATCCGGGCGTTGAGCTGGTGCGCGCCTGCGCCGAGAAGGGCCTTCCCGTCGATCCAGTTCCAGGGGCCAGCGCCCCGCTCGTTGCCGCCATCGCGTCCGGCTTCCCGATGGAGCCGATGACGATCTTTGGGTTCGCTCCTTCACGGGCAAAAGACCGAAAAGCGTGGTTGGAGCGAATTCAGACCGTCTCCGACACGTTTACGTTTTTTGAGGTGCCGCACCGCATTCGACAGACCCTCGCCGAGATCGCTTCTATGTTTGGTAATCGACCAATAATGGTGGGTCGTGAGCTGACTAAGCTCCACCAGCAATTCCTCAGGGGCCGATCAGCGGACATTATTGGGCAATTAACAAATCCTGTCGGGGAGTTCACGATCGTTGTTGGTCCCATCGAGATCAAGAAACCGGCCGGATGTGTGGCAAACGACAGAGAAATATGGAATGAATTTGGTCGTTCGACCGTTAACGGGTGCGTCGGACGGCGCGCGGCTATCGTCGGGTTGGCCCGGAAATATGGCCGTTCGCCCAAGGAGGTCTACGCAATTATCGAGCGGATGAAGGACTCCGGTGTATGACCAGTCCCGCTGCCGGCTCTGATATCCACGTCGTCATCCTGGCGGCTGGTCAAGGCACGCGAATGAAATCCGCGCTCCCTAAGGTCCTCCACCCGGTTGCCGGCCGGCCCATGCTCGACCACGTGCTGCGCACGGCCGCCGCGATCTCCCCTGCCACCACCACCCTCGTCGTCGGCCACCAGGCCGAGGCCGTGCGCCGACACCTCCGGGAACGGCCCGACGTGGCCTTCGTGGTGCAAGAACCGCAGCTGGGGACCGCCCACGCCGTCCAGCAGACGGAGTCCGTGCTTGCGGGCCGGACTGGCACCGTCGTCCTGCTGTCCGGCGACGTCCCGCTGCTCCGCCCCGCCACGCTCCAGCGGCTGCTGGGGGCCCACCGCGCCGCCAATGCGGCCGCAACCGTCGTGACAGCCATCGTGGAGCGGCCTTACGGCTACGGCCGGATTGTCCGCACCAACGGCCGGATCGCGCGGATCGTCGAGGAGCGCGATGCGTCCCCCGCCCAGCGCCGGGTACGGGAGATCAACAGCGGAATCTACGCCTTCGACCTCGCGCCGCTCTTCGATGCGCTGCGCACGATTGCGGCGCGAAACGCGCAGGGGGAGTACTACCTGACGGACCTTGTCGCGATCTACCGCCGGCGGAAACGGCCGGTGGAAACTCTTCTCGTGGACGACCCCGCCGAAATCCGCGGGGTCAACAGCCGCACCGAGCTCGCAGAAGTGAGCGCTATCATGAGACAGACGAAGAACGAGGAGCTGATGGCGGCCGGCGTCACGCTGATCGATCCGGCCACCACCTACATCGACCCGGACGTCCAGATCGGCCAGGACACCGTGATACACCCCGGTGTGGTCATTCAGGGACAGACGCGCATCGGGGCGGCCTGCGAGATTCACGCCTGCGTCCGCATCGCGGACGCGCAACTCGCCGACAGGGTGACGATCCACAATTTCTGCCTCATCATTGGTGCGCGGGTTGCCGCAGGGGCCTCCATCGGTCCTTTCGCGCACCTGCGCCCGGAGACGGAGGTAGGCGAGGCGGCCAAAGTGGGCAATTTCGTGGAACTGAAGAAGACAACGTTGGGCGCCGGGTCGAAGGCCAATCACCTGTCCTACCTGGGCGATGCGACGATCGGGCCCAACGTCAACGTCGGCGCCGGCACGATCACGTGCAACTACGACGGGCAGAAGAAATACCAGACCGTGATCGAAGAAGGCGCGTTCATCGGCAGCGACACGCAGCTGGTCGCGCCGGTGCGGATCGGCAAGGGGGCGTACGTCGCGGCGGGCTCATCCATCACCGAAGACGTGCCGCCCGGCGCGCTCGGCATCGCGCGCGGACGCCAGACGAACGTCGAAGGCTGGGTCGAACGGAGGAAGAAGACAGCGACAGAGAACACTTAGTTCGCCTCCAGGCGTGTACTTATGTGCGGCATCATCGGCTACATCGGATCGAAACCCGTCGTGCCCCTGCTGCTCGATGGGCTGCGGCGGATGGAATATCGCGGGTACGACTCGGCGGGCGTTGCCGTCGTCAGCCCCGAAGGAATCGCGCTCCGCCGGTCGGCGGGGAAGCTCGTCAATCTCGAGAACGCAATCCGGACGCAGCCGGTGAACGGCCTCTACGGCGTGGGCCATACGAGGTGGGCGACGCACGGACGTCCGACGGAGGAGAACGCACATCCGCACCGCGACTGCACCGGGCGCATCGTCGTCGTCCACAATGGGATCATCGAGAACTACCTGGAGCTGAAAGCCGAACTGCAGGCGCAGGGGCACGAGTTCAAGACCGAAACCGACACGGAAATCGTGGCGCATCTCGTGGAACGGGAGATGCGCGACGACGGCCTCGAGCATGCGGTGCGCCGGGCGCTCACCATGATGCGCGGCATGTTCGCGCTGGTGCTCGTCTCCGCCAACGATCCGGAGAAGATCGTCGCCGTCCGCAACGGCCCGCCCATCGTGGTGGGCCTCGGCAACGACGAGTTCTTCGTCGCCTCCGACATCCCCGCGATTCTGTCGCACACGCGGGACGTCGTCTTCCTGGGCGACGAAGAGATGGCGGTCATCACGCGCTCGGGCGTGCAGTTCACCGATTTCCACGGCCGCGCCGTCTCGAAGACGACGCAGCGCGTGATGTGGGATCCGATCGCCGCGGAAAAGGGCGGGCACAAGCACTTCATGCTCAAGGAGATCTACGAGCAGCCCACCGCCGCGCGCGATACGATTCTGGGACGCGTGTCGCTCGAACGCGGCCGGATCTTCCTCGAAGAGCTGAACATCAGCGACGAGACGTTCCGCTCGCTCGAAAAGGTCACCCTGATCGCGTGCGGCACGTCGTGGCACGCCGGCCTGGTGGGGAAGTATCTCATCGAGGCGCTGGCGCAGCTGCCGGTGGAAGTCGACTACGGCTCCGAGTACCGGTACCGCAATCCGATCGTCGCCCCGAAAGAGCTGGCGATTGTCATCACGCAGTCGGGCGAGACCGCCGACACGCTGGCGGCGCTGCGCGAGGCGCGGCGGAAGGGCGCCCGCACGATTGCCATCTGCAACGTCGTCGGCAGCATGGCGACGCGCGAGGCGGACGGCACGGTCTACACGCACGCCGGGCCGGAGATCGGCGTCGCCTCCACCAAAGCCTTCACGTCGCAGCTCGTGGCGCTGCAGCTCCTGGCGCTGTATCTCGCCCAGGTGCGCAACACGCTCGCGCCGCCGGAAATTCGGCGCCACATCGTGGAGCTCCTGAAGATTCCGCACCTGCTCGAGCAGGCGCTCAAGGCGGCGGCGCCCACCGAAAAGGTGGCCGAGCGCTTCTACAACCATACCGACTTCCTGTTCCTCGGCCGCGGCATCAACTATCCGATCGCGCTGGAAGGGGCGCTGAAGCTGAAGGAAATCTCGTACATTCACGCCGAAGGGTATCCCGCGGGCGAGATGAAGCACGGGCCGATTGCGCTCATCGACGAGCAGATGCCGGTCGTGGCCCTGGCGCCGAACGATCACGTGTTCGAGAAGATTGTCGGCAACGTCCAGGAGGCGAAGGCGCGGGGCGGCGCGGTCATTGCCGTCACGACCGAAGGAGACGGGCGCATGGCGGCCGTGCTCGACGGCAAGGACGTGATGCTGCCGATGCCGGAGACCGCGCCGCTCCTGACGCCGATTCTGATGACGATTCCACTGCAGCTGCTCGCATACCACATTGCGGTGCGCCGCGGCTGCGACGTCGATCAGCCGCGGAACCTCGCGAAATCCGTCACGGTCGAATAGGTCCGGCTGAACTTAGTCCGGCTGAAGCCGGATGCTACGTACGTAGTGTCCGCCTTTAGGCGGACCCGACGACGGTAGAATGAAGGCTTGGATCTCCTCGCAAGCCTCAATCCCGAGCAGCAGGACGCCGTTCTCCACACCGACGGCCCGCTCCTGATTCTCGCGGGAGCCGGGTCGGGCAAGACGCGCGTCATCGCCCACCGGATCGCGTATCTGATCAGCACCGAGGCGTGCGCGCCCGATCGGATCCTGGCCGTCACGTTCACCAACAAGGCCGCCGAGGAGATGCGGACGCGCGTTGAGACGCTCGTCGGCATCGACTGCCGACACCTGTGGATCTCGACGTTCCACGCGCTCTGCGCGCGGCTGCTGCGCCGCGAGGCGCCGCACGTGGGGCTGTCGCGCGACTTCGTCATCTACGACGCCACGGACCAGCTCGCCGTCATCAAGCAGGCGATGCGCGAGCTAGGCACGGACGACTCGGCCGTGCAGCCGCGGGTCGCGCTGGCGCGCATCAGCCACGCGAAGAACCGGATGGAGGGGCCGGACGCCTTCACGGCCAACGCCTGGAGCCCGCGCGACCAGCAGACCGGCGCCCTGTACGAGCGCTATCTGCGTGCGCTCAGGGAGGCCAATGCCCTCGATTTCGACGACCTGCTGCTGAAGACCGTGGAGCTCTTCGAACGCGCGGACGTGGTGCGCCAGCGGTACAGCGAGAAGTTCCGCTATCTGATGGTCGACGAGTACCAGGACACGAACCGGCCGCAGTACCTGCTCGTCCAACGGCTCGCCTCACGGCACCGCAACGTCTGTGTCGTCGGTGATCCGGACCAGTCGATCTACAAGTGGCGCGGAGCCGACCTGCGGAACATCCTCGACTTCGAGCACGACTTCCCCGAGGCGAAGATCGTCCGCCTCGAGCGCAACTACCGCTCGACCCAGGTGATTCTCGACGCGGCCACTGCCGTCATCTCGCAGAACCGGAACCGGAAGGAAAAGCGGCTCTACACCGATCGGGCCGGCGGCGCGCGCGTGCTGTACTACCGCGCCGGCGACGACCTGGACGAGGCCGATTTCGTCGCCCGCACCGCCCGCGAGGCGCTCCACGAGGACATCGAGAACACGGTGGCGATTCTGTACCGCACCAACGCGCAGTCGCGCACGCTTGAAGACGCGTTGCGGCGGTCGGGCACCGACTACAAGATCATCGGGGGCGTGCGGTTCTACGAGCGGAAGGAGGTGAAGGACGCGCTCGCGTACCTGAAGCTCGTGTTGAACCCGCACGACAACGTCAGCCTGCGCCGCGTCATCAACGTCCCGGCACGCGGCATCGGCAAGGCGGTGATGGAGTCGCTGGAGGGGCTGGTGTTGCGGGGCGCCGGGGACCCGGCGCCATTGCTCGACGCAGCGGGGGTGGGCGCCGCGCCCGTCGATTCGCTCTGGTCGCGCCTCCTCTATGCCGTCGATCACCGCGTCCCGGCACCGCGAGCCGTCGCCTCGCTGGCCGCCTTCCGTGACCTGATCATGGGGCTCACCGAGATGGCGAGCCGGGAGTCGGTCTCCACCGCCCTGGGCAAGGTGATCGACCAGAGCGGCTACCTCAAAGACCTGCGCGAGGAACGCAGCGAGGAGGCCGAAAGCCGCATCGAGAACCTGATGGAACTCGTCTCCGCGGCCCGCGAATACGAAACGCGGCCGCCGGAGCCGTCGCTCGCCGGCTTCGTCGACCAGCTCTCGCTCCTTTCGGATGCAGACGAGGAAGCCGGCTCGAGGCACGCGCGAGTGCTGATGATGACGCTGCACAGCGCCAAGGGGCTGGAGTTTCCGATTGTCGTGATGACCGGCCTCGAGGAGGGGTTGTTTCCGCATTCGCGCTCGACAGACGAGGAAGCGGAGCTCGAAGAGGAGCGGCGGCTCTGCTACGTCGGCATCACGCGGGCCGAGCGGCGGCTGGTACTTATCTCGGCGGCGCGCCGGCGGGTGTTCGGCGAGTATCAGTCGACCGAGCCCTCGCGCTTCATCGACGAGATCCCCCGCGAGCTGATGGAGGAGGTCCCGTCCGGTCTCGTCTCGCCGTACCAGTCGTCGTTCGCACAGTTCCGGGGCGGACCATACGGGCGGCGGGCCGGAAAGGGCCCGCCCCGCGGCGCCCGGGTGCGGGAGGAGCCGGCGCTCTACGCCTGCGAGGACGGAGATCAGTCGGTGCCGGAAGGGCTGCGGCCGGGCGTCCGCGTGCGGCACCCGAAGTTCGGCGAAGGGACCGTCCTCAGCATCGAGCCGCTCGACGACGACGCCAAGCTGGTGGTGCGGTTCACCTCGGTGGGGCAGAAGACGCTGCGGGCGAAGTTTGCGAAGCTGGAGGTGGCGTGAGGCTCGTCACCATCCACTGACCGTCGCGCCGCTCCAGGCCGAGGGTCATCGTGCGCTCCGACAGCGCTCCCTCCCAGGAGCGCACCCGCGCGCGAATCGTCACACGCCGGGCTGCCTCCGCGCCCTCCGTCGCCCGCTCGACGCGCACGATGTCGAAGCTCTGCACGATGCCGTCCGCGCGCGGGTTGCACGGGACGGTGGCGAGCCTGGCGAGCACGGTCGTGTCGTAGACGCGGCACGCCTGGAAGAAATCGATCAGGAACTGGCGCTCGGGGGATGGCCAGACGCAGGCGGAGCTGAGGGCACCGAGCACAACAGGCCCCCACAAAACGCCGAGACACCGAGGCACCGAGAAATACTATTCTTGTTTTCGAGTTGCTCACGCATGCCACCGCCGCAGCCGACCCTCGGCCGGCGGCCGGCTCCGCGCGGCGGGAAATCGCATCGGACCTCGTACTCTGAAGCTCTCGCCGCGCGTAATGCCCAATCCCAACGCCTGCCATCGTGGAAAGCACCGCTTGACGTACTTCCTCCCTCACGGATCGTGAGATCACGCGGCCCGAACGCGCGGCGCGGAATCGGTCCGGCGCGATTTCCGGCGGTGACGGACGTACGAGACGGCGTTCGCCCGTCGCTATAAGCCGAGTTCTTCTTTGAAGTTGGCGAACGGAACGGTGAATACGGGGCCGGTTTGAAAGGGCACATCGTACGGCCAGCTGTAGTAAGCGGGGTTCCCTCCATTGAGCGACAACGACAACTCTAGCAGCGTCATCTTCTCGAACTCCTTGCCCCACACTATCGTGATCACGGGGGCAATTACGTTCCGGTAGTTCGCCAAAACATGCGTAGGTTGATTGATGAGATCACCAGCTGAATCTAGGGCGAATCGGTTGATCACAACAATCCTGTTGTCTGACAGTCGCCGGAAACGCACAGGCGAAGAGAACGTCAGTCGTTGCCGACCCACCGGACCCTCCAAGTAGGCGTTCGCATCGCCGAACGGCATGAAGGGGACTTCGTCTGGTGGAAGGTCCCCGTGTAGCTCCTTCAGGACGCAGGTTAGGCGCACCTCAAGAGTGAGCGAACGTATTCGTGACTCTTCGACCGCAGCGGGCGCTGTGATGATGATGTCTCTGCCGGCCTGATAAACATTCGCGCCGGGGGACTGGTTGCTCTCGATCCTTTGGACCACGCCACCTGTTGACGCAGCACTCGACGAAGCATCTCTGGGCGCATTGGCCTCTACCGATTGAGGCGGCACCTTCTCGGCAGGGTCTTCCTCACTCTTCGGCAGCAGTTCTGCCGCCACGGTTTGTGGATGCTCCTTGCGATACTCACGGCCAACGAGCCACCAAGCGCCGCCAACTAAGAAGGCGCCAAGCACGGCAGCACCGACGAGTCCTGCTTTAAGCCAGTCCATTTATCCTCGGTCGAAATAGACGAGATTTAAACCTCTGTGTCTCGGTGCCTCGGTGTTCCGTGAGCAGTGAAAAGCCCCTCGACTAGGCCTCGTCCTCGTCTTTCTCGGCAAGTCTCGCGATCGAGACTGCCCGGTCGTCGCCTTCGATGTCGATCAGCTTCACGCCCTGCGTGGCACGGCCGATCGTCCGGATGTCCTTTGCCGGCATGCGCAGGATCTTGCCTTGCTGCGTGATCAGCATCAGCTCGTCGTCATCGGTCACCTGCGCGATGCCGACCACCATGCCGTTGCGCTCGGTCGTCTGGATGTTGATGATGCCGAGGCCGCCGCGCGACTGCACCCGGTACTCGTCGAGCTCGGTGCGCTTGCCGTAGCCCTGCTCGGTCACCGACAGGATCGTCCCGCCCGGTCGCAGCACCTCCATCGCCACCACGGCGTCTCCGTCGCGGAGCGAGATGCCGCGCACGCCGTACGCCGTCCGCCCCATCGGCCGGACGTCGTCCTCCTTGAAGCGGATCGACATGCCGTCGCGGGTGCCGATGAAGATCTCGCCCTTGCCGTCGGACACCTGAGCCGCAATCACCGAATCGCCTGCCTCGACGCCCATCGCGATGATCCCGCCGGCCCGCGGGTTGCTGAACGAGGCGAGCTCCGTCTTCTTGACGACCCCGCGGCGCGTGCCCATGACGACGAACTTGTCGGCCTCGAATTCCTTCACCGCCAGGAGCGCCGCGATGCGCTCGCCTTCCTCCATCGACACGAGGTTGGCGATGGCCTTCCCGCGGCCGTCGGGCCCGACGTCCGGGATCTCGTGGACCTTCAGCCAGTACGCGCGCCCGCGATCCGAGAAGATCATGATGTAGGCGTGCGTGGAGGCGACGAAGAGGTGGCTGACGAAATCCTCCTCGCGCGTCCGCATCCCGATCCGGCCCTTGCCGCCCCGGCGCTGGTTCCGGTAGCTCGTAATCGCCGTCCGCTTGATGTAGCCGGTGTTGCTGACGGTGATCGCCATGTCTTCCTCGGCGATCAGGTCTTCGATCCGGAACTCGCCTTCCTCGGGCAGGATCTCGGTCCGCCGGTCGTCGCCGTACTTGTCGCGGACGGCCTTCAGCTCGTCGACGATGATCTGCATCAGCAGCCGCTCGCTCGAGAGGATCGCGAGCAGCCGCTCGATCAGCTTCAGCAGCTCGGCGAGCTCATCGAGGATCTTCTGCCGCTC
>JACPTI010000085.1 GCA_016192845.1 Acidobacteriota bacterium | reverse complement strand
TAGTCGTTCATAGGCGCGCGCCACGGCGCGCGCATCGCTAGTCCCACGTGCTCGTTAGCTCGATGCAGCCGATCAGATCGGACCTGCTGAAAGCTTACCGCCTGAAAGGCGGTGGGTTTAGACCTGGCACGTGGGACTAAACGACAACAGCCGTTTGGAATGGAAAACCGCTGGCAACCAACGAGCTGATCACGGATGAGGGAATATCCATTGGAACAACGTTTACAGGCTGATCGGGCTAACGCCTGCGATTGAGCCGCGACGGGCGCAGCCGGTAGGTTGGTATGGGAAAACTCGACCCACACACGCTCGCGCTGGGCGTCGTGGTGGCCGCCGCCACCGCCGCCTCCGCCGTGCAGAACCGAAGCGACGTGGATCATGTGGTCCCCTCGCGCCCTGACACCGTCGTCTGGGGGTGGATTCCGATCGATCGGCCGCCCGTCGTCACGGTCGAGTCGGGCCAGACGGTCCGGATCGACACGCTCTCGCACCATGGCGCCACGCAGAACGAGCCGCCGGACGTCCTTCTTGCGCCCTACGGCGTACGCCCCGACGAGATCCTGCAGGACGTGCGCGACTTCTGGGCCTCGCGGCCGGGCCGGCCGCGGGAGGGGCGCGGCGGCGCGCACATCCTGACCGGGCCGATCGCGATTGCCGGCGCCGAGCCGGGCGACATGCTGGAGGTGCAGATTCTCGAGCTGCACCCGCGCGTGCCGTACGGCGTGAACACCACCGGCCCCGCGAGCGGCGTGCTCGGCCCCGATTACCCGGGCACTCGGCCGGGCGACCGCACGCTCGACATTCCGCCGGGGACCCGCCACCTGATTCGCACCGGGCGCGTCAACGGACGCGACGTGGCGCTCCTCGCCGACGACATCCACGTGCCGCTCGCGCCGTTCATGGGGATCATGGCCGTCGCGCCGCGCACCCCGGCGGTCGGCGAGCCGGGCGTCACGCTGCCCGGTGTACAGAGCTCGACGCCGCCCGGTGCGTACGGCGGCAACATGGACCTCAAGGACCTGACCGCCGGCAGCACGCTCTACCTGCCGGTCTTCCATCGCGGCGCGCTGTTCTACGTCGGCGACCCGCACGGCGTGCACGTCGGCTCGCGAAGCGAGCCGACTGGGCCAGCGCTGGCCGGACGGTCCGCGTCCGCGGACCGTCCTTGGGCGAGGTGAGCGGCAATGCGCTCGAGCAGTCGCTCACCGGCGTGTTCCGGTTCGTCGTTCACAAGGGAAAGCCGATCGCCGCCCCCAGGGCCGAGACGCCGACCCACTACATCCTGATGGGGATCGACGTCGACCTCGATCGGGCGATGCGGATGGCGGTCGTCGAAACGGTGTCGTTCCTGGTACAAGAGAAGGGGCTCACGCCGGCCAAGGCGTTCTCGCTCGCCAGCCTGGCCGTCGACTTCCAGGTGGCCGAGGCGGTCGACGTCGCGCAGCTCGTCGCAGCGAAGATTCCGAAGGATCTCTTTCTGAAGAAATGAAAAGGGCCGGGTCCGAATAGACCCGGCCCACTGCCGACTGCCGACTGCCGACTGCCGACTGCCTACTGCCTACTGCCGACTGCCTACTGCCTACTGCCTACTAAAATTGCAGCCGGAAGCCGAGCTGCAGCGCGCGCGGCGAGTAAGCGATGTTCGGGTTGCGCTGGGGCTGGCCGTACTGCCGGCTCGCCTCGTCGAGCACGTATTGCCCGTAGTTCGCCCGGTCGAACAGGTTGAACACCTCCAGCAGGCCGTCGGCCCTCACGCCGCCGCCGAGCGGAATCCGCTGCGACAGCCGGATGTCGACACGGTGGATCTGATCCCCGACGAAGTTGGCGCGCGGGATGATCGTCCCGTTCGGGCGCAGGCGCTGGCTGCCGCCCCCGAGGTCGCGGAGGTCCTGGCCCCAGAAGCTGTCCTCGCGTTCCCCCGAGCCGAAGAAGTAGATCCCGCTCACCTGGAAGCCGTACCCGACCTGCCACAAGCCGTTCAGCGTGAGCCGGTGGCGCTGATCGGTGACACCCAGCGTGTACTCGCCGCCGAGGTCTGCCGCGACGGGGAACGGCACTTCTCTCACCACACCGCCGATCACGGCGAGCGGCGGCGGATCGCCGTTCCAGTAGCCCGACAACGTATAACTGGCCGATGCCTGCCAGTTGTCGCTGAAGCGCTTGGTCACAGACGACTGCAGCGCGTGGTAGTTGGCCCAGCCGTGATACGCGTAGAAGCCGACCTGCCCCCAGTCGGGGAGCGGCCGGTTGGCGGCATTTCCGAACGGCCGGTTCGCCCCTGTCGCCTGGTCGTAGAGGACATTGACGTTCGGGTGAAGCACCTTCTGGTTGTCGTCGCGTTTGTAGACGTAGTCCGCCTCGATCACGGCGTTGCCGCCGAGCTGCCGCTGGACGCCGATGGAGGTCTGCCACGTCCGGGTGAGCTCGGATACGCCCTCCGGCGGCGCCAGCTCTTCAGCCGCGCGCAGGATGCACCCGGGGCGGTTGTTCACGTTGCAGGTCTGCTGCAGCGCCTGCTGATACGTCGGGTACGGCCCGTTGAACGGATTCGACGGAAAGTCCGGCCGGCGGTCGTTCGCCGGCTCGAGGAACGTCACCGTGTTGATGCGCGTCGAGTGGGTGAAGTTGCCGGCGATGATGTCGGGGTAGTACAGGCCGGCGCCGCCCCGCACCACCGTGCGATCGTTCAACTGGTAGGCAAATCCGAGACGCGGCTGGATGTTGTCCGCATCCTGCGGGCGCCCGCCCAGAATCCACGGGACCGACTCGAGTTCCTGATTCGTCGCGTTCCAGATCAGGTCGTACCGGAGGCCGAGATTCAACGTCAGCCGATCCGTGACGCGCCAGTCGTCCTGGACCCAGGCCGCGTACTTCGGCTGGTCGAACCGGACCGGAAAGCTGTCGGAGATGCCCACTCGGTACCGCCGCGTGATGGATGCCAGGGCGTTCAGGTTCCAGGTGTCCGCGTTGTTCCATACCGGCAGGATCTGCTCGATGTTGGCCGGCACCGGTCCGCCCCGGGCGTCGATGCGCCCCATGCAGAACGAGCAATTGGCGGCCACCTTCTTGTCCCACAGGAACTCGCCGCCCATCTTCAGGTCGTGGCGGCCGCGGGCGTCGTACGAGAACGTGAAGTCGTCTCGGATGGTGTAGACGTCCTGCGTCCAGTAGCGCGGCCAGTTCGTGTTGCCGGCCACCTGGAAGCCCGTGAACTGGATGCGCGGATGACCGTTCGTGATCCCGTTGGATGCCTGCGGGTGGTTCGACCACGTCGTGAGGTTCCGGTTGTTGAAACCGTAGCCGGCATAGCCGACCTTGATCTCGTTCAAGGCGCGGCTGCTCAGCACCTGCGTGTGCTGCGCCAGCACGCCGGTCGTCGTGTTGTCCTCGGTGCCCGAGCCCGCCGGGTGGTTGCTCCCCAGCTCCGGCGTCAAGAAGTTGTGGTACTTGGACACATTCCCCTTGACCATCAAACGGTTCTCGGGTGAGAGCTGATAATCGAGCCGCGCCGTCCCGAGCTTCGCCGTGTTCTTCCCTTCGAGCGCGATATTGAAGGCGGGAAACGGCGTGTTGGCGATGCTCGTCCTCGGCTCCCGGTCGTACTCATAGTGGCCGAAGAAGTGGAACCGGTCGCGCACGACCGGACCGCCGGCCGCCAGGCTCCACTGCTGCTCGGAGCCGGGGACGACCCGCTTCAGGATGTGGTCCTCGGCGTTCCAGTCCGAGTCGCGGAAGTAGCCCGAGACGAGGCCCGACAAGGCGTTGGTGCCCGACCGCGTGATTGCGTTCACCTGCACGCCCGTCGAGCGCCCCTGCGTGGCGTCGAACCGGTTGGCGATGAACTGGAACTCCGCGATCGCGTCGCGGCTGAACCGCGGCTGGCCACCCGGGCCGAGCTGGGCGGTCACCTGCTGGCCGTCGATGTTGGTCTGGAACTCCGGGTTGTCCTCCCGCGAGTCCTGCACCGGCACGCCCCCCATGTCGTTGGTCCGGTTGCCGGCCGCCAGCAGCGCCAGCGTCATCCAGTCGCGCCCCTGCACGGGGAGTTCCGACATCTGCTGCGGATCGACGTTGGTGCCCAGCTCCGACGTCGTGATGTCGAGCAGCGGCGCCTCGCTGGTCACCGTCACCGTCTCCGCCACGCCGCTGACCGACATCTGCAGCGGGACGTTGGCCGTCTGACCGACGAGCAGCGTGATCCCGCTGCGCGTCACGGTCGTAAATCCGGACAGCTCCGCCGTGAGGCGGTAGCCGCCGACACGGGCAGGAATACGATAAATGCCGCGATCGTCCGTGACCGCCACGAAGGTATTCCCTGTGGCTTCGTGCACGGCCGTTACCGTCACGCCCGGCAGCACGCCGCCGGTCGAGTCGGTGACGGTGCCGGTAATCACCGCCTCCTGGGCGACGCCCACCGCGGGCAGCGCCAGGACCAACGCGGCAGCGATGGTGAACCATCGCAACGCACCCGATTTCATGAAGTCCTCCTGACTGGCACCCCACCGCGCAGGCGTGCGCGGTGGGGGCCCCGCACTCGAGACAAGGCTTAACGAGAGGATCCACCCCTCGGTGGTGGCACGCTAGCCTACAAGGCGAAGCTTCGTCAACAGCGAACAACCGGCAAATTCTGTCCGGGCGCTTAGGACGATGCGTGCGTCGGCCTACAGCAGCGACGCGATCGCCTTTCCGACGTCGCTCGTCGAGGCCGTTCCGCCCAGATCACGGGTCACCGTCTTGCCTTCCCTGACGACCCTTTCGATCGCCTCGACCACGGTCTGGCCGGCGTCCTCGTGCCCCAGGTGGTCGAGCATCATGGCGCCGGTCCAGATCTGCGCGATCGGGTTGGCAATCCCCTTGCCCGCGATATCCGGCGCCGACCCGTGGACCGGCTCGAACATCGACGGGTACTCCTTGTCGGGGTTGATGTTTCCGCCCGGCGCGGTCCCGATCGACCCGGCGACCGCGGGTCCGAGGTCCGAGAGGATGTCGCCGAACAGGTTGGAGGCGACCACCACGTCGAACCAGTCCGGGTGCTGGACGAAGTGCGCGGTCAGGATGTCGATGTGGTACTGCGCCGTCCGGACGTCCGGGTAGTTCTGCGCCATCGCCGCGAACCGCTCGTCCCAGTACGGCATGCTGTGGATGATCCCGTTCGACTTGGTGGCGGACGTCAGATGCCGCCGCGGGCGCTTCCGCGCCAGCTCGAACGCGTAGCGGATCACCCGGTCGCACCCCTTGCGCGTGAACATCGCCACCTGCACGGCGGCCTCCTCGGGCGTGCCGCGGTACAGACGTCCACCGATCTCCGAGTACTCCCCTTCGTTGTTCTCGCGCACGATCACCATGTCGATGTCGGCCGGCGTGCGGCCGGCGAGCGGCGACCGGGCGCCCGCGAGCAGCCGCACGGGGCGCAGGTTGATGTACTGCTGGAAGCCCCGGCGGATCGGGATGAGCAGCCCCCAGAGCGACACGTGGTCGGGCACGCCGGGAAAGCCGACGGCGCCGAGAAAGATCGCGTCGAACGCGCGGAGCTGCTCCAGCCCGTCGTCGGGCATCATGCGGCCGGTCTTCACGTAGCGCTCGCAGCTCCAGTCGAACGTCGTCCACTCGAGCGCGAAGTCGAAGCGCCGGGCGGCCGCCCCGAGCACGCGCATCCCTTCGGGCACGACTTCCTTGCCGATCCCGTCGCCCGGGATCACGGCTATACGGTGTTTCATCGCTCTCGTTCGTGAAGTCACAAGTCACAAGTCAGAAGTCACAAGTCAGAACTCATGCGTCGTGATTCACACGTGCCGACTCGCAACTTGTGACTTGTGATTTGTGACTTGTGACTTGTGACTTGTGACTTGATGTCGGTGCAGTATTCTATGCGACCGAGGACATGCGATGACACACTTCCCCGTGGCTCTCCTTCGTCGCCTCCTGGTGGCGCTCGCGATCGTGGCAGTGACCATGGCAGCGGCTCTCGCACAGGGGGGCGGCGCGACGATGCGGCTGGAAGACGTGCCGTGGCCCTCGGCGCAGGCGGGCGGTGCCGGCACTTCCGGCGCGGGCGGCATCGAGACCGTCGTCCTGAAGGGAGACCCGACGAAGGCCGGGCTCTATACGCTGATGCTGCGGGTCGCGGGGAACGTCCGGATCCAGGCCCATTCGCACCGTGACGACCGCGTCGCCACCGTCGTGCGCGGCACCTGGTACTTCGGCTACGGGGAGACGTTCAACGAAGCGGCGCTGCAGGCGCTCGGCCCGGGCAGCTTCTATACCGAACCGCCCAACGTGCCGCACTTCGCCATGACGAAGGAGCAGGTCATTCTGCAGATCACGGGTGTGGGACCGACGTCCACCGCCTACGTCGATCCGAAGAACGACCCGACGAAGAAGTAGGGGTCAGGGGTCAGGGGTCAGGGCTCAGGGGACCGGCTCACTGACTCCTGACCCCTATCCCCTGACCCCTTTGTGCTCAGAACGCGAACCGGAAGCCGAGCTGCACGATGCGCGGCTGGTAGGCCACATTCGCGTTGAACGACGGCTGGCCGAACCGCGCGTTGCTCTGTGCGGTCACGTAGCTGCCGTAGTTCGCGTGATTGAACACGTTGAACACCTCGGCCATCCCGTCGGCCGTCACGCGCCCGGCAATCCGGAACCGCTTCTGGATCCGCACGTCCACACGGTGGATCGGGTCGCCCGCGAGACTGTTGCGCGGCACGATCGTGCCGTCGGGACGCAGCCGCCCCGCGCCCCAGTTGCCCTGGTCCGCGGTCGTCCCCAGGTTGCGCAGGTCGCCGCCCCAGTTGGTGACATACCGCAGGCCGGAACCGAAGAAGTACAACCCGCTCAGCTGGACGCCGTAGCCGACCTCCCAGATGCCGTTGAACGTCGCGCGGTGCCGCTGATCGGTTACCGCGAGCGCGTAGTCGTCGCCGAGATCCGGCTGGACGCGGAACGCGAGCGGGCTCCACCTGATGCCGCCGCGACCCTCCGGCTGGATGAACACCGGCTCGCCGGGCGAATCATAGAAGCCGGACAGCGAGTAGGTGGCGTTCGCCTGCCAGCGGTTGCTCATCCGCTTGGTGAAGTTCATCTCCAGCCCGTGGTAGTTGGTCCGGCCGATCATGAACTCCCCGAGCACCGTGCCCCAATCCGGGAACGGCAGCAGCGCGCGGTTGGTGAACGGGTTGTTCGCCAGCGTCGCGGCGTTGTAGGACAGATTCATGTTGCGGGCGACTTCCTCGTGCCGCCCGCCGGTGAAGACGTAGTTCGCCTCGACCGCCATCGCGGTGCCGATCTGCCGCTGCACGCCGATCGACGCCTGGTGGCTGAAACTGACTTCGTGGAGCTTTTCCATCCCCGGCTCGCTGGGTCCGGGAATCTCGATGGTGATCGACCGCCGGAAGCACCCGGGCCTGTTGTTCGTCTGGTCGCAAGCGTTCGCCAGCACCTGCTCGTAGGTCGGCTTCGGGCCGTTGAACGGGTTGACGGCGAAGTCGGGCCGGCCGTCGTTCAAGATCTGGGGAATCGTCGTCCGCGACCAGAGCTCTGACTGGTGGGCCGCGTCGCTTTCGAGCTGCGTGTAGAACAGCCCATATCCACCGCGGATCACCGTGCGATCGTTCATCTGGAATGCGAACCCGAGGCGCGGCGCGATGTTGTTCGCGTCGTGCGGCCGGTTGCCCGACAGCCACGGGCGGAACTCGATGTCCTCGCCCAGCACACCGAGGTCGAGGTCGTACCGCACGCCGAGATTCAGCGTCAGCCGGCTGGTGGCCGCCCAGTCGTCCTGGAGCCAGAACGCGAAGACGTCGCGGCGGCGAGTCATGCTGTGATCGCCGAACGACTCCTCGTACCGGATGACCAGCGGCGACAGCGGGGCGAGGTTCCACGTCGAGACGTCATTCCACACCGGGAACAGCGATTCGACATTCGCGGGCGGTCGCGAATTCGTCACGAGCACGCCTGCGCAGCGATTGCACCAGTGGATCCAGTCGCCGTACCAGTGCAGGTACTCGGCGCCGGTCTTCAGGTCGTGACGCCCTGCGGCCGTGTACGACAGCGTGAAGTCGTCACGAATCGACCAGATGCGCTCGAAGATATCCTGCGGCGCGTTGGACGGCTGCGTCCCGATCGAGTACCCCGTGAACAAGATGGTGGGCGCAGTGCCGCCCATTCCCTTGTCAACCGGGAAGGCCCCTCCCTGCCACTTGGGATCGGTAAATATTGCCCACTGAAACTTGGAGAACCCGCCCTTCAGCTGGTTCAGGCTGCGGTCGTTCAGGACCCAGGCCTGCGTCAGCCAGATCTGATCGCTCTCGCGGCGGGTGGTCCGCGACGTGGACGGATGCAGCGCGGCGCCGCCGGTGCCGCCCCGCGGGATCAGCTGGTAGTACTTCGAGTACCGCACCGTGAGATGCGACTGCGGCGTGAACTGCGCGTCGCCGCGCACGCCGCCCGTGTGCTGCGTCCGTGTGCCCGGCAGGTCGATATTGAAGCTCGGGTACGGGCTGTTGAACGTGACGGTTTGCGGCTCGCGCTCGTACTCGTAGTTGCCGAAGAAGTGGATCCGGTCGCGCCGGATCGGGCCGCCGAAGGTGGCGCTGAGCTGCTGATCCGAGTACGGCAGCACCCGCCGCTGAATGAAGTCCTCCGCGTTGAAGTCGTCGTCGCGGAAATAGCCGGAGAACGTTCCGGCCGGCGTGTTCGTGCCCGACTTGGTAATCGCGTTCACCAGCATCCCCTGCGAGCGCCCCTGCGTGGCGTCGAACCGGTTGGTGATCAGCTCGAACTCCGCGATCGCGTCGCGGCTGTAGCGCGGCTGCTGCTGCGAGCAGCAGATGAGCTGCGTGATCTGCTGGCCGTCGAGACTCACCTGGAAGAACCCCTGGCGGTCCTGCGGGACTTCGCTCGCCGAGTTCGATCGGCTGCCGGGCGCCAGCAGGCTCAGGTCCATCCAGTTGCGGCCGTTGACCGGCAGCTCCGACATCTGCCGCGGATCGATGTTGCCGCTGACCGTCGACGTGGTGACCTCGATGAGCGGCGCCTCGCCGGTCACCGTCACCGTCTCCTGCACACCCGAGACGGCCATGTCCATGTTCAGGGTCACTTCCCGGCCGAGCAGCAGCTCGATGCCAGGCCGGACAACGGTCGTGAAGCCGGTGAGCTCCGCGGAGACCCGGTAGACGCCGGTCCGCAGAGAGATGCGATACACGCCGTTCTGGTCGGTCACCCCGACGAACGTGTTGCCCGCGGCTTCATGCGTCGCGGTCACGGTGACGCCGGGCAGCACGGCGGCCGTGTTGTCACGCACGATGCCGACGAGCGTCGCCTCCTGCGCGGAGGCGAGGGGCGGCGAGGCCAAGATTGCGAGGACGGTCAACCAGGCAAATCGTCCGAGTGTCATTTCAGACTCCTTGTGGCAAAGACACCGTTCCGACGCAGTGGGACCCGAAAAACCGCCAAAAACGGGCTCATTATATACGGGGGCATACACGGGCGCCCGGTCCACAGCCCGCCGCCTCGCCCCGGCGGGGAATTTTTGTCGTAACGGGGCTTTTTTCGCTAATATAGATGCCCTCATCCGGAAGCCTAGAGGCGTCCGACTACCTGATGGCGGTAGCCGGAGACTACAGGCCTCCGGCCAGCGGTACTAGGAGGCTGACCATGCGGTTCAGATTGAGTCTTGTGGCTCTGTGTGCGGTGCTCTTCGCGCTGCCGGTCGCGGCGCATCATTCCCACGGCAACTATATGGACACGTTCGCGGATATGAGCGGCGTGGTCAAAGAAGTGCACTTCGTCGTCCCGCATTCGTGGGTCTACATGGAGGCCATGGACGCGAGCGGGCAGCCGCAGATCTGGGCGCTCGAGGCGACCGGCCGCACCGGTCTCGAGCGCATTGGCGTCTCGCGCACCTACGTGAAGCCGGGCGACACCATCAAGGTGCGGTGTCACCCGCTGCGCGACGGCTCCCGGGGCTGCCTCCTCGGCTTCCTGAAGGCGGCTGACGGCACCGTCAAGGACTGGGACGGCAACAACGCGCCGGCTCCGTCGGATTTCTGAGGTCTGACTGATCCGTCCGCCCGTCGCCGCCATCCCTGGCGGCGACGGGCGCGCGCGTTTCCGCCGTCCCGCGTTCCCTCCGACACCTGGCGTCGCACCCCGATCACACCTCTCGTGCGTACGCGGGGTCCTTGCGGGCCCGGCGCAGCGAGCGGAGCCGGACCATGTGCATCACGAGCGTGACGGCAAACAGCGCCAGGCCGGCTGCGTCGGTCCACGACCCCGCGTGGAACAGCAGCAGCCCGGCAGCCACAGCCAGCGCCCGTTCGATCCCGTTGGCCGCCCCACGCATCCAGCCGCCGAGCCCGGCGGCGAGCGCAAGAATGGCGATCGCCGCCGTGCCGGTCGCGACCGCGACGGTCGCGGCCGTGCCCTGCATGAGAAGCCCCATCCCCTGCGGGCTCAGCGTGAACGCGAACGGGAAGACGAACGCGGGCAGCGTGTACTTCCACGTCAGCATCATCGTCGGGAACGGCCGCCCGCCGGTGATCGCCGCCGCCGCAAACGGCGAGAGCGCCGTCGGCGGGCTCACCTCCGACAGCACCGCGTAGTAGAAGATGAACATGTGGGCGCCGAGCTCGGGCACGCCCACCTGGATCATCGCCGGCGCCACCATGACCGCGGCAATGATGTACGAGGCGGTGACCGGGACGGCGAGCCCCAGCATAAGGACCGCCACCGCCGAATACAGCACGGTCAGGAAGAGCTGCCCGCCCGCGAGCGCGACGATCAGCCCGGCGATCTTGAGCCCGAGGCCCGTCAGCGTGACGACGCCGACGATGATGCCCGCGGTCGCCGTCGTGGCGGCGATCGGCAGCACGTTGCGCGCGCCCGTGTACAACGCCTGCAGGAGCCGCCGCGGCCAGAGCGCGTTGGCGCGGTCGACGAGGCTCAGGGCGACCGCGATCAGCATCGAGTAGAACACCGCGCGAAAGGCGGTCATCCCCATGAGCAGCATGACGGGGATGCCGACGAGCGCGAGGAAGTGGTAGCCGGAGCGACGCGTGATCTGCCACACCGATTCGGCTCCGACCTCCACCGGCCTCGCCGCGGCGCGACGCGTGTCCGCCTCGATCATCAGGAAGATCGAGAAGAAGTAGAGGACCGCGGGAATCACCGCCATCACCAGCACCTGCAGGTAGCTGATGCGCAGCAGCTCCGCGATGATGAACGCCGCCGCGCCGAGCGCCGGCGGGCAGATGATCGCGCCGATCCCTGCGGCCGACAGCACGGCGCCTCCCATCTCCGCCGGGTACTGCGCGCGCCGGAGCAGCGGCCAGGCGACCGACCCGAGCGTGACGGTGTTGGCGACGCCGCTTCCCGAAATCGTGCCGAGCAGCAGGCCCGCGATCGTGACGGCGCGCCCCGGGCCCGCGCCGCCGCCGGACCGCCCGACGGCCGCCATCGACCAGTCGAGGAAAAAGCGGCCCGCGCCCGAGGCGGTCAGGATCGCCCCGTAGAGCGAAAAGAGAATGATGTAGGTGGCGGCGACGTCGAGCGGGACGCCGAAAATCCCCTCGAGCGTCATGAACGAGGTGCCGACGATCCGCTGGGGATCGTAGCCGCGATGCGCCAGCATGCTCAGGCCGACCAGATCGAGCAGCGGCCCGTAGAAGGCGTAGGTCAGGAACGCGGCCGCGGTCACCGGCAGGATCCAGCCCGTCGTCCGGCGCGTTGCTTCCAGCACGGCGACGATCACTATCAGGCCCGTGGCGACGTCGATCGCGGTCGGATCGGCCGCGCGGTAGATGAACTCCTCGAAGTCGACGATCGGCCACGCGAGCGCCAGGCACGTCAGCACGACGAGCGTCCAGTCGACGAACGTCACGCGCACCCGGTCGCGCGCACCGGCCGGATAGAACAGGAAGCTGAGGACGAGCGCCAGCAGCAGAAACGTGATGCGGTAGACGAACGGCTGTACGATGGCGACGACCCAGTAGAGCGCGTACAACGACAGGCCGATCGCGAGCACCGTGCCGATGCCGCCGGCCATCCCGCGAAGCTCACGCGTGGGAGAGTCGGTCCCGAGATCCTCAGGAGCCGTGGTGACCGGCGCTACTGGTTCCACACGCCACGTTCCCGGTAGTACCGGACGGCGCCGGGGTGAAACGGCGCGGGCGAGCCGGCGACCGCCCGATCCGGCGCGAGGTGCCGCGCCTCGGGATGAATCGCCGCCAGCGCGTCCCGCTTGTCGAACAGCGTCCGCGTCAGGTCGTACGCCAGCTGCTCGTCCATCCGGCCGTCGACGACGAGCGCGTTCTCCACGCCGACGACCGGCACGTCCGCCGCCTGTCCCGGATACGTGCCGCTGAGAATGACGATGCGCTTGTAGAGCGACGGCCCGTACTGCGCCTGCAGCGCGGGTATCACGTCGTCGTTCGGAATGAGCCGGGCGGTGATGCCGGCGGTGCTGGCCAGGTCGAGGACCGACGCGGTGGGGAGGCCGCCGCTCCAGAAGAACGCGTCGATCTTGTCGTCCTTGAGGGCGTCGGCCGACGCGTTCACCGACAGCGCCTGGCGCCGGAGGTCGCGATCGGGATCGAGCCCCGCCGCCCGCAGCACGCGGAGCGCGATGACCTCGGTGCCGCTGCCGGGCGAGCCGGTCGACACCACCTTGCCCTTCAGGTCGCTCAGCCGCTCGATGCCGCTGCCGGCAACGGTGACCACGTGCGTGTAGTTCGGATACAGCACCGCCAGCGTCTGCGCGTCGACCGTACCGGTCTTCGCGAAGGGGCCGCGGCCGTGCACGGCGTCGTCCAGCGTGTCGGCGAGCGTGAAGGCGATGTCGACCTTCCCGAGCTGAATCAGCTTGAGGTTGTCGACCGACGCGGCGGTGACTTCCGCCGTCACTTGCACGCGCGGCAGCGTTTCGCTGACCACCTTCGCGATCCCGCCGCCGTACGGGTAGTACACCCCGCCGGTGTTGCCGGTGGCGATCGAGAGCCGCGTAATCCCGCCATGCTCGCGGGCATACTCCCGCGGATTGCACGCTATGCCAAGCAGCACGGCGAGGGCGAGAACGAGCCGGAACACTGCAGGCATCGAGAGCACGGTATTGTATCCGACCGACTAGCCCATAAAGAGGCCGCCATTGGCGTGGATCGTCTGGCCCGTGATGTACCGCGCGCCCGGGCCGCACAGGAAGCGCACGAGCGCGGCGATGTCCTCCGGCCGCCCCTTGCGTCCCACCGGCGACGCGAGCGTCTTGTGGTGCGCCGGCTCGGGACCGGAGCGCGCCGTGTCGATCATCCCCGGCGCGACGCAGTTGACCGTGACGCCGTGCGGCGCCAGGTCGTGCGCCAGCGCGCGCGTCAACCCGACGAGACCGGCTTTGGCCGCGATGACGTGCGCGCGCCGCGGCGCGCCGAGGTGCGACGACAGGCCGCCGATGTTCACGATGGCGCCGCGGCCGGATGCGATGAGGTGCGGCAGCGCCGCCCGGCTGCAGAGGTATGCGCCGTCGAGCGTGGACGCCATCACCTCGCGCCACTCGCGATACTCGAGCCTGGCGAACTCGACCTCGCGGCGCACGCTGGCGTTGTTGACGAGAATGTCGAGCCGCCCGAGGCGCTCGACGGTCGCCGCCACGAGCGCGGCCGCCGCGTCCGGGTCCCCGATGTCCGCCGTCATCGCCGCCGCCCGCCCGCCGCCGCGCTCGATCTCCGCCGCGACCGCCTGGGCATCCGCCAGCGCCTGGCGCGCGGCCACCATGACGGCCGCGCCGGCGTCCGCCAGCGCCAGCGCGATGGCGCGGCCGATGTTGCGCGCGCTGCCGGTGACGAGCGCCACCGTGCCGGCCAACTCGTGAGTCGTTTCCATACCCACACCACGCGAACCGTGTCACGACTCCGGCGCAGGAGGCGTCATACCTCCTCCGTCAAGGCACCCCACGGCGCAGGCCTGCGCCGTGGGGTGCCTTGGCGAGGACATACCACACCTCACCGTATTGGCAGCAGGTTTCTCTGTCGACGGAGGACCGTTGCAGCACGCGTTCGGTCATGCGCGGAATTCCTTCAGCATATCGAGCGTGGGCTTGGCAAAGAGCGTCCGCGACACGTCCCGGAAGCGCCCGGCCATCGCCTCGGTCCACCCGCCGTAGCGCGCGTTGTCCATGAACTTCGCCTCGAGCTCCGCCAGCGGCAACGGCGCTTCGGCGCCTCCGCGCATGTGCGGCTGGCGGTACTCGCGTTCCGTGCCGTCGCGCAGGACCGCACGGAGGTGGCCGGTGAATTTCTTGGGGTACTCGTCGAGCGGATTGATCGTGTACCTGATCTTCGCCGCGAGTGCGAGCACCGCGGGATCGTGTACGCGGGCGTCGGTGAACTGCGCCAGGCCGGCTTTTCCGTCGACGAAGCCGACCGCGATGCAGAACGGCGTGCTGAACTTGGCCGCGTACGGCGTGGGCGGGCGGTGCTTGGCCGCGAGCGGCTCCCACAGCCGCGGAACGGTCCCTTCCGCGACCTCGCAGACGATCTCGCGGATCTCGTCCGCGCGCACCCCACCCTCCGCCAGCCGGCGCGCGCAGTCGATGAACGGCTGGGTCATCGTCCCGCACGCATACGGCTTGAACGCGATCGACGGCGACACCCACCGGCGCCCCAGGTCGTCCACGAGCGGCGCGAAATCGGGCGCGGCCGGACGCGCGAACGCCCGGTAGACGCCGTGGCGCCCCTCGAACACGGTGCGCGGCCCCACGAATCCGCCCCGGGCCATCAGCGCGGCCCGGAAGCCTGACTGCGCCGCCCAGCCGGCATGCATCCGCTTGGTCCAGGTGCCTTCGGCAAGGTATTCGATGATGCCCGACGCCATGCTGCCGGCAATGCCGAGCGCCGACGCCGCAGCCTCGGGCGGCAAGCGCAGCGCAGCGCTCACCGCGCCCGCCGCCGCCAGCGCGCCGAACACGGCGGTCGGATGAAAGCCGGCATTGTGCGTCGCCATCGGCGCCACGAGGCTGAGCCGGCACAGCAGCTCGGCGCCGGTCACCACGCCGAGGAGGAAACGGTCGCCGCCCAGGCCTTCCCGCTCGCACGCCGCCATGACCGCCGGCACGATCACGGCGCCCGAATGCACGGGGCCGCCTTCGAACGTGTCGTCGAAATCCTCGCCGTGCGCGCCCGTGCCGTTGACGAGCGCGGCGCCGAACGCCTCGAACGCCCCGGCGTGGCCGAGCGCCGTGCACGGCCCGACACGCTCGACGGCCGCCAGCGTGGCGCCGACGTACGGTTCACGCCGCGCCGCCACGCACAGCCCCGCGACGTCGAGACACAGCTTGCGCGCGGTCTCGACGGTGTCGGCGGGCAGCGTGTCGACACCGACCGACGCCAGCCACGCCGTGAGCGTCTCGGCGACGGGAGTCATACCGGCAGTTCCGCGCCGCGGCGCCTGCGCGTCCCAAGAGCGTGACGGGCGGTCGAGCCGAGGAGGAACAGCAGGGCCACGGTCAGGAACGCGGCGGACACCGGGTCCTGCAGGAACGTCATGTGGTCGCCCCCCGAGAGCACGAGCGCGCGGCGGTAGTTCGACTCGACCATGAAGCCGAGCACGACGCCGAGCACCATCGGCAGCAGCGGCACCTCGAAGTACCGCAGCGCGTAGCCGACGACCCCGAAGACGAGCGCCACGCCGACATGGAACAGGCTCGTCTCGATCGCATAAACGCCCGAGACGACCAGCGCGTAGATGAACGCCATCAGGTACGGCCGCGGCCGGCTCACCAGCCAGATGCAGGGGCCCATCATCAGGTAGCCGACGATCACCATCGCGATGTTCGCCGCCAGCAGACCGGCAAACAGGCCCGTGACGACGTCGGAATGCGAGACGAACAGCATGGGCCCGGGGATCAGCCCGTGGAGGAGAAAGCCGCCGAGCAGCACCGCCGCCGAGTTCGAGCTCGGAATCCCGAGGCTCAGGATCGGGACGAGCGCCGTGCACGCCACCGTGTTGTTCGCGGCCTCCGGCGCGGCGATCCCTTCGGGTGAGCCGCGGCCGAATTCGTCCTGGCGGCGCGACCAGCGGCGCGCCTCGTTGTACGCCAGAAACGACGAGACCGCCCCGCCGCCGCCCGGCATCATCCCTTCGAAGGCGCCAATGACTGAGCCGATCGCCTGCGGCAGCGCGATGCGCCGCCAGAGCGCGGGCCCGGGAAAGCGGATGCGCGCGCGCTCGGGCACCGCCTGCCGCCAGCCGATCTCGCCGCTCTGCGCCAGCAGTTCGCCGACGGCAAAGAGGCCCACCATCACCAGGATGGGCGGGATGCCGGAGAGCAGTTCCGGGCTGCCGAAGGTGAACCGGTTCACGCCGGTCACGGGATCGGTGCCGATCGTGGCGATCATCAACCCGAGAACGCCCGCCATCAGCCCCTTGACGAGCGATTCCCGCGCGAGCGACGCGATGACGCTGAGGCCCAGCACGCCGAGCGCGAAGTACGCCGGCGGCGTGAAGGCGAGCGCCACGGTCGACAGCGGCTCGGCCAGCAGCACCACCACGCCAAGGCCGAAGAGCCCGCCGACGAACCCGGAGTAGAGCGAGATGCCGAGCGCCTCGCCGGCCCGCCCCTGTTCTTTCATCGCGTAGCCGTCGACGACGGTCGCGGCCGCGGCGTTGGTGCCGGGCGTCCGGATGAGGATGGCGGGAATGGATCCGCCGTACTCCGCGCCGACGTACGTCGCGGCGAGCATCACGATCGCCGCCGTCGGATCCATACCGTAGGTCAGCGGCAGCAACAGCGCCATCGTGATCGATGGCGAGATGCCGGGCAGCGCGCCGCCGAAGATGCCCCAGATCACGCCGCCGAACGCCGCCGGCACGATCAACAGGAGTACGTCAGTCGACATTGCGTAACTGCTGTTCACACTTCTGCCTTCTCGCTTCTGCGTTCGTGTTCACGTTCGGTTCGAGGTTCTGCATGCGGGCTTCGGAGCTCGAACCTGAACACGAACTGAGAAGAGAGAAGCGAGAAGTGTGAACGACGTCCTCTCTGCTCATGGCGCTAGAACAGTTGCCCCCAGACGCCCGTTGGATGCGCGATGCCGAGCAGCCGCACGAAGAGCAGCCAGAAGACGATCGCGCCGGACACCGCCACGATCGCGATCGTCCGGCTGATGACGCCGCCCAGGTACCACGTCACCGCAAACAGCAGGCCGGCGAGCGACACCACGTAGCCGAGCCACGGCACGACGGCGATGTACACCACGCCAATCGCCAGCATGCCGAGGACACGAGGGAGATGGAAGCCGGGAGCCGGGATTCTGGATCCGAGAGCCTGGGTTCGCGGTTCGAGGTTCGCGGTTCGAAGCGATCGCGCGACCAGAATCAGAGACAGCAGCAGCAGGACCACCGCATACACGATGGGCAGCCCCTGCGGGCCGACGGCGTCCGCCAGCGCGCTGTCGGGAATGGTGGCGGCCAGCCAGTAATAGCCGCCGGCGATCACCGCGCCTGACGTGCCGAGCGCCAGATCCCGATTCACTGAATGACGCCGGACTGCTTCAGGAACGCCTCGGTCTCGGCGCCGAACGCGCGCATGAAGGCGGCGTACTCGGCGTGCGGCATGAAGCCGGGCTGCAGGCTGTTGTCGGTGTAGAGCTGCCGGTACGTGGGGTCGTCCAGCAGCTTCGGGATCGCCGCCTCCCACGCCGCGATCACGTCGGCGGGCAGTCCCTTCGGCCCCGCCAGCCCGCGGAACTTCCGCACCGCCAGGGCGATCCCCTGCTCCTCCAGCGTGGCGACGTCGGGAAACTGCGGCAGCCGCTCGTCGCCGACGATCGCCAGCAGGCGCAGCCGGCCGGCGTCGAGCTGCGCGCGGATCTCCTGCAGCTCGCCGACGCCCATGTCGAGCGTGTGGTTCAGCACGTTGATCAGCATGTCGCCGCCGCCCTCGAACGTGGTGATCGCCGGCGCGACGCCGGCCCTCTGCTTGAGCCGCTCCATCACCTGCCGCTCGAGCGACGCCGGGTTGGCCGCGCCCCAGCGGCCGCGGCCCGTCCGCGCGCGGTCGAGGACGTCGCCAAGCGTCGCGAACGTCGAGTCCGCTGCCGTGTACAGCACCTCGGGATCGAAGAACAGGTTCACCAGCGGCTCCAGATCGGTGTACCGCGCGGCCGGATCGCTGAGGAGCGACGTATAGATGAACGTCGGCGTCGTCGCGTAGACGAGCGTGCCGTCGGGCCGGGCGCCGGCCACCGCGGCCATGGCCTTGGCGCCGCTCCCGCCCTGGATGTTCTGCACGATGAAGGTGCCTCCCATGACGCGCGTCAGGTGCGGAATCATCTCGCGCAGGAACACGTCACTGCCGCCGCCGGGGCTCGAATGCGTCACCAGCGTCACGACGCGGCGGGGCTCGGTACTGCCGGCGCACGCGCTCCCGAGCGCTGCCAGCACAAGAACTGCGACCCGCGAAACGGACCCGCCGAGGAACACCGTCATGAGCCAGCTAAGTATAGTAAATGCCCATGCGCGGCATCATCCGCCAAGACGACTTCGTCGCCAGCATCGCCGACGCGCTGCAGCACATCTCGTACTTCCATCCGCCCGACTACATCCGCGCGCTAGAACGGTCCGCGAAGCGGACCGTCTAGCCAGCGCTGGCCTGTCGGGTCGCGGAGCGACCCGACCTGCGCGCAGCTCCTCACCAACTCCCGCCTCTCGGCCGAAGGCCGCCGGCCCATCTGCCAGGACACCGGCATCGTCGTTGTCTTTCTGGAGGTCGGCATGGACGTCCGCTGGGAAGCTGCAATGGGCGTGGAGGAGATGGTGAACGAGGGCGTGCGGCGCGCCTACTGCGATCCCGACAACCCGCTCCGGGCGTCGATGGTGGCCGACCCTGCCGGCGCGCGAACGAACACGCGCGACAACACGCCCGCGGTGATTCACACCCGCCTCGTCCCGGGCGACGCGGTGCGCGTGGCGCTGGCCGCCAAGGGAGGCGGCTCGGAGCACAAGGCGGCGTTCACGACGCTCAACCCGTCCGACGATCTCGTCGCGTGGGTGGTGAATGCGGTGCCCGCAATGGGCGCGGGCTGGTGCCCGCCGGGCGTGCTCGGCATCGGGATCGGCGGCGACGCCGAAAAGGCGATGCTGCTGGCCAAGCAGTCGCTCCTCGCGCCCATCGACATGCAAGAGCTGAAGGTGCGCGGCCCGCGTACCCGCATCGAGGAGCTGCGCGTCGAGATCCATGACAAGGTCAACGCCCTCGGCATCGGCGCGCAGGGGCTCGGCGGCCCGACCACCGTGCTCGACGTGAAGATCCTCGACTATCCCTGCCACGCGGCGTCGCTGCCCGTGGCGGTCATCCCGAACTGCGCGGCGACCCGGCACGCGCACTTCGTGCTCGACGGCAGCGGACCGGTCAGCCTTCCCCTGCCGAATCCTGTCGACTGGCCGGACGTGCACTGGACGCCGGCGCCGGCCGCACGACCGATCGACCTCGACGCGATCACCCGCGACTGGGTTCTCGACTGGAAGTGCGGCGACACGCTTCTTCTCTCAGGCCCGCTCCTGACCGGCCGCGACGCCGCGCACCGGCGCCTTGCCGATCTGCTCACGGGAGGCAAGGCGCTGCCGCCGGGCCTCGATTTCACGAACCGGTTCATCTACTACGTCGGCCCGGTCGATCCCGTCGGAGACGAAGCGGTCGGCCCCGCCGGTCCGACGACGGCGACGCGGATGGACGGGTTCACGGAGCTGATGCTCGCGCGGACGGGGCTGCTGGGGATGATCGGCAAGGGCGAGCGCGGACCTGCGGCGATCGATGCCATCCGACGCCATAAGGGTGTCTATCTGATCGCCGTGAGGGGCGCCGCCTATCTCATCTCGAAGGCGATCCGTTCCGCTCGCGTCGTCGCGTTCCCGGAACTGGGCATGGAGGCGGTCTACGAGTTCGTCGTCGAGAACATGCCGGTCACGGTGGCGGTGGATTCAGAGGGGAACTCGATCCATGAGAGCGGTCCGGCGACGTGGCGGGCAATCCTCGCTGTCAAGGACACGAAGACGACGTAGCCACGAAGCATACGAAGGTCACCAAGCACGAACACGAAGGGGCACGAAGAAAGGCGAGTCGGTGCGATCCGGAAGCATGTTGGTGCGATCGAGCGACTCGTCGGTGCGATCGTCTTGCTCGGTCGGTGCGACCCGGCTCGGCCCGCTTTCCGGCGTGTTACCATTCGCGCGCGTCGTCGTGACCGGCGGACGCGCACAGTGTTTCCTGCTGGTATTAGCCGCCTGGACCAAGTCTGTGCGGTGCGGTTCTATCAAGACTGATCAGGCCTTTCGTCACCTTTTGGGCTCAAGACTCGAACAGACGATAATTGTTCCTATGTCCACGAGGCGCCTCACCCGAGAGGAAGTGGAGAAACGCCTGGTTGCGTCAGAACGCGAGATTCGGGCCCTTGGCGTTCGGCGGCTCGCACTATTTGGGTCGGTTCTGCGTGACGAGGCCCGCCTAGACAGCGACGTTGACCTGCTGGTGCAGTTTTCTCCTGGCGCCAAGACGTTCGATCACTTCCTAGCCCTATTCGACCTTCTCGAAGAGCGCCTCGGGCACCGAGTCGAACTCGTGACGACGGAGGCACTCTCGCCGTTTATCGGGCCTCGAATTCTGGCCGAAGCGCAGGATGTCCTTCGAGCCGCGTGATTACCTTCGTCATATCCTGGTGGAGGCGGACTATTTGGTGGCCCACACGGCCGGCCTGAGTCGTAATGACTTCATGGCGAACGAGACGCTTTGGCGCGCGTTCGTTCGGAGCCTCGAGATTATCGGTGAAGCGGCCAAGAAAGTTCCCGAGGAGTTTCGTGGCCAACACCCAACCGTCGAGTGGCGGGCCATGTCCGGCATGCGCGATCGCCTGATTCACGACTATTTCGGCGTGGACTACGAACTGGTATGGGACGTGGTGCAGAACCACATCCCGGAGTTGCGCCGTTAGGTCGTCTCGATGCTCGAGCCATAAGCCGCCGCCCCAACCGACGACTGGCGCGAGCACGTCGTGGCGACTGCAGGCGACCGTCAGCGCCGTCGGTGCGATCGCCCTTTCGCGCAATCGGTGCGATCGGGAAGCCTGCGGGTGCGATCGCGAATCATGTCGGTGCGATCTGGCGATTCGTCGGTGCGATCGTCTTGCTCGGTCGGTGCGACCCGGCTCGGCGCGCTTTCCGGCGTGTTACCATCCGCGCGTCACCGAGTGACCCGCCGGGGCGTATCGCATTGTTCGCCAGTACCGGTATTAGCCGCCTGGACCGAGCCTGTGCGGTGCGGTCCAATCAAGGCTGGTTAGACAGCCCGATGACGAGACGCGGATGGTAGGACCGATTGGAGAGCGAACCGGTGAACCATAGCGAGATCGTCAGCTTCCTGTGGAGCGTTGCGGACCTCATTCGGGACACGTTCAGGCGCGGCCACTATCAGGACGTCATCCTCCCGCTCACCGTCCTCCGACGCCTCGACTGCGTGCTCGCGGACACGAAGGAGGCCGTCCTCAAGCGGCAGGCGCAGCTCAAGGGCAAGGGGCTCGAGGATCTCGACGCGCAGCTCCGGCGCGCGTCGGGCTTCGCGTTCTACAACACGTCTCGGTACGACTTCGAGAAGCTGCTTGCCGACGCGCCGCACCTCGCGGCGAACCTGCGCAACTACATCGCCGGCTTCAGCCCGAACATGCGGGAGGTGCTCGAGAAGTTCGACTTCGACAACACCATCAGCAAACTCGACGAGGCGGGGCTGCTCTTCAAGGTGCTCGAGCGCTTCAAGAACGTCGATCTCCACCCGGACAGGATCGACAACCCGACGATGGGCACCATCTTCGAGGAGCTGATCCGAAAGTTCAACGAGGCGCTCAATGAGAATCCCGGCGAGCACTTCACGCCGCGCGACGTCGTCCACCTGATGGTGGACCTGATGCTCGCGGGCGATGAGGACCGCATCCGGCGCAAAGGCATCGTGTGCGCGGTCTACGACCCGTGCTGCGGCTCCGGCGGCATGCTCATGATCACCAAGGAGCACGTCACGATCGGCCTTCGCAAGAACGGTGAGGCGCTCCGCCGGGCGATCAATCCCAATGCCGAGATCCACCTCTTCGGCCAGGAGGTGAACCCCGAGACCTGGGCGGTCTCGAAGTCCGATCTCTTCATGAAGGACCCGACCGGACGCGACGCGGACAACATCGCCTTCGGCAGCACGCTGTCGAACGACCGTCACTCGGGCCGGGGCTTCGACTACCTGATCGCGAATCCCCCGTACGGCAAGGACTGGAAACGAGACGAGGAAGCCGTGCGGGCCGAGCACGAGCGCGGTGCCTCGGGCCGCTTCGCGCCGGGGCTTCCGCGGATCAGCGACGGCCAGCTTCTCTTCCTCCTGCACATGCTGGCGCACGCGAAGGCCCCGAAGGAGGGCGGCTCGCGCATCGCGATCATCATGAACGGATCGCCGCTCTTCACGGGCGACGCCGGGAGCGGCGAGAGCGAGATCCGCCGCTTCATCCTGGAGCACGACCTGCTCGAGGCCCTGATCGCGCTCCCTGAGCAGCTCTTCTACAACACCGGGATCGCCACCTACGTGTGGGTCGTGACGAACCGCAAGACACCCGCGCGCACGGGGAAGGTGCAGCTCATCGACGCCAGCGCCTTCTGGGTGCCGATGCGCAAGAGCCTCGGCGACAAGCGCCGCGAGATCCCGCCGGACCGGGCGCAGGACATCGTGAAGATCCTGGCCGACTTCCGGGATGGCGACACGCGCAGGATCGCGAAGGACGGGAAGGAAGAAGAGGTCGTCGTCAGCGGCGTCTTTCCGACCACCCACTTCGGCTTCCGCAAGATCACCGTCGAGCGGCCGCTGCGGCTCAACTTCCAGGCTACCCCCGAGCGGCTGGCGCGGCTCGACGGGGAGAAGGGCTTCCAGGCGCTCGCGCAGTCGAAGAAGAAGGGCGCCGCGGGCGCGCGCGAGCAGGCCGAAGGCCGGGCGCTGCAGGACGCGATCCGCACGCTCGTGCGCACTCTCCCGGGCAGCGTGCTCAGGGATCGCGACGAGTTCGAGCGCGTACTCGACGCCGCTGCAAGCAAGGCCCGCGTGACGCTGCCGGCGCCGGCCCGCAAGGCGATCCTCTCCGCCCTCTCTGAACGCGACGAGACCGCCGCGATCTGCCGCGACAAGGACGGTACCCCCGAGCCCGAGCCCGAGCTACGCGACACCGAGAGCGTCCCGCTGCCCGCGGGCGACGACCCCGTGGACGCCGACGGCGTGCCGGCCAGCGTCCGCGCCTTCGTCGACCGCGAGGTCAGGCCCCATGTGCCGGACGCCTGGATCGACACCTCGAAGCGGGACGAGAAGGACGGCCGGGTCGGCCTCATCGGCTACGAGATCAACTTCAACCGCTACTTCTACCGGTACACCCCGCCCCGCGCGCTCGAGGAGATCGAGGCCGACATCCGGGCCATCGAGGGCGACATCGTCCGGATGCTGGCCGAGGTGACGGGTACGGCTCCAGCAAAGTAGGTGGCAAAGTGTCGGCACTTCCGCGTAAGTGCCGACGTTCTGTGGCTTTCCCGGGAGATGGTCAGAGAGAAGTAAACGTCGGCACTTGCGCGTAAGTGCCGACGTTCATTACCATCCAGGGCATGGAAACGCCCCTCACCAAGGCAGGCCTGGAGGCGGCTGGAATCGGCGCCTTCTTCCGGCCGCGAGACGTCCGGCCGCTTGGAGTCTCGTTCCGGGTGCTCCAAAGGCTTGTCTCCCAAGGCACGGTCGAGAGACTCGGGAGCGGCCTCTACCGTCTCTCCGAGGTCGAGCCGACCGAACTGGAGACCATCGCGATGGTGGCTTCAGCGGCGCCAACCGCCATAATCTGCCTGCTTACCGCACTGCGCGTCCACGAGGTCGGGACGCAGTCCCCTCACGAGGTCTGGATCGCTCTCGACCGCAAGGGTCGCAGGCCAACTCGGATACCTACCCGCGTGCGCATCGTGCGCTTCTCGGGCGCGATGCTGACCTACGGTGTCATCAAGCGCTCGATGCTCGGTGTTCCTGTTTCGATCACGTCGCCGGCGCGAACCGTCGTCGATTGCTTCCGTTACCGAAACAAGGTGGGGATCGACGTCGCACTGGAAGCCCTGCGCGACGCCGTTCGTTCCCGAAAGACAACCGTGGACGAAATCTCTCGCGCGGCGGACATCTGCCGAATTCGAACCGTCATCGCTCCTTATCTGGAGGCGCTGTCGGCATGAGTCCGTCCGACCTGGGCCGAGCGGAATCGGTTCGACAGCGTCTCCGGAATCGCTTCCACGAGCGAGGGGAGGATGCGCAATTCGGCTTGCAGCGCTACGCGGTGGAGAGATTTCTCTACAGGCTGGGCAAGTCGCGTTACCGTGATCGCTTCATTCTCAAGGGCGCAGCACTCTTCGCGCTCTGGGGCGGTTCCCTGTACCGAGCGACGCGCGATCTCGATTTCACGGGCTACGGCAGCCCTGATCAGGCGGAGGTGCTTGCCGCCCTCCGCGAAGTCTGCGCCCAACCCGACCCAGGTGACGAACTGACCTTCGACGGCGCGACGCTGACAGCGGAACCGATTCGCGACGACAGCGAATACGACGGGTTGCACGTGCGGCTCGAAGGGAGACTCGGTACATCCCGCATCCCCGTGCGGATCGACATCGGATTCGGCAATGCAATCGACCCTCCGCCGCAAGCAGTGACCTATCCGACCTTGCTCGATGATCCCCCACCGCGGATCCAGGCCTACCCCTTGGAAGCGGTCATCGCGGAAAAGTTCCACGCGATGGTGGTGCTCGGCGAGCGCAACAGCCGCTACAAGGACTTCTATGACGTCCATGTCCTCGCACGCCAGTTCCCGTTCGACGGCGCGCGTCTCGCACGCTCAATCGCGGCGACCTTCGAGCGCCGGCGAACAGTGGTTAACCCAGCGATGCCAGCGGCCCTCGGGCCTCGCTTCTTTGCCGATCCCGCGAAAACGGTGCAGTGGCGGACCTACATCGATCGCAACCGGTTGCCTGGCGCGCCGGCTGACTTCGACGTGGTGGGCGAGACACTGCGCGCCTTCCTCGGCCCGATCTGGCACGCCCTCGCCGGCAACGAAGCCCACGGGTCCACTTGGAACCCGGGAGGGCCGTGGACCACGGTGCCTTTGCCCACGGCATCGGTACCTCCGACATCGAGAGAAGCGGCCTTTGAAAACCGAAGTGCTCACCTGACCGCACCGGAAGCCGGCGTCACGACTGGCCCGGGCGGAGGTCACCGCGAGCGGAGCGTGCGGTGCTTCAAGCCGTACCCGGCCTACAGGGACTCGGCCGTCGAGTGGCTGGGGGAGATCCCGGCGCATTGGGAGGTGAAGCCCTTGAAGCGCCTGACGGCATTCTCGACTGGCTGGACGCCCCCGACAGGGAGACAGGACCTTTACGGCGGCGAGCATCTGTGGGCGAACATCAGCGACCTCGGGCCGAGAGTACTCACTACCACTGAGAACACCATATCCGACGCGGCCATTAGGGAAGCCCGCTTGCGGATCGCGAGAGCTGGAACGCTCTTGTTCTCATTCAAGCTATCGGTTGGCACGGTCTCGATAGCAGGCGTGGACATGTACACGAACGAAGCCATCGCCGCCTTCGCGCCGTCCCCGCACCTGGACACGGACTACCTTTATTGGGCGGCTCCTACCCTCGTTCCGCGAAACGCGCAAGACAACATCTACGGTGCGCCCCTGCTGAATCGGGAGCGTATCGCCAACGCGAGGTTGCTTTGCCCACCGATCTCCGAGCAACGCACCATTGCCGCCTTCCTCGACCGCGAGACGGCGCGGATCGACGCGCTGGTGGCGAAGAAGGAGCGGCTCATCGAGCTGCTCCAGGAGAAGCGCACCGCCCTCATCACCCGCGCCGTCACCAAGGGCCTCGACCCGACCGTCCCCATGAAGGACTCCGGCCTCGAGTGGCTGGGGGAGATTCCAGCGCATTGGGAGGTTGCGAGGCTCAAGGAGATTGTGACCGGCATCGAACAGGGTTGGAGCCCTCTCTGCGAGAACCGGCAGGCAGACGTAGGTGAATGGGGTGTCCTGAAAGTCGGCTGCGTCAACGGCGAGGCTTTTGACGAATCCGAGCACAAGGCGCTCCCGTCAGAACTTGATCCCATCCCGGAGCTCGAGATTCGGCCTGGTGACATTCTCATGTCACGCGCGAACACGGTTGAGCTTCTCGGGAGCTCGGCGCTTGTGCGTACTGTCCGGGCACGCCTGCTCTTGTGTGACAAGCTCTACCGCCTCCGCGTAACGGGCGCGTGTGTGTTGCCGGAGTTCGTGGTTCGCACCGTTGCATCAAGGGTCGCTCGCTTTCAGTTGGAGCGTGAGGCCACCGGAGCGAGCGCGTCAATGCAGAACATCTCGCAGGAGACGATCGCAACCCTTCTAGTCCCACTTCCGTTAATTGCCGAACAACGCGCCATTGCCGCCTTCCTCGATCGTGAAACGGCGAAGCTCGACGCTCTCATCGCTAAGTTCCGGGACGCCATCGACCGCCTGAAGGAACTCCGCACCGCCCTCGTCTCCGCCGCGGTGACGGGCAAGATTGACGTTCGACACTAATAAATCTAATATAGTTTTGCTTTATTTAAAGCTGGCGGAGCCAAAGTCGCTTTACCAAGGGGACCCGTCGGTGAACCGGACCCGTACCGGCACATACGAAACGACGTCCGTCAGCGGCGAGGCGGTGAAGGCTTTCGTGCCGGCGCCGCTCCCGCCAGTGCCGCCCCTGGTACTCGACGACGAGGCTCGCGGGGCGATGGACGCGGCGCTGCTCGCCCTGGGCCGTCTGGACGGCGTGTCCAGCGTCCTGCCCGACACGCACCTCCTGCTCTACACCTACGTTCGGAAGGAAGCGGTCCTCTCCTCCCAGATCGAAGGGACGCAATCTACGCTTTCGGACCTGCTGCTGTTCGAGCTGAAGGAAACGCCCGGCGTGCCCCTGGATGATGTCATTGAAGTGTCCAACTACGTCCGCGCCCTGGAGCACGGGCTCAGGCGGCTGCGCGGCGGATTCCCCCTCTCCAACCGGCTGATTCGGGAGGTCCACGAAATCCTGCTCTCGCGGGGTCGAGGCGCGGGGAAGAGCCCGGGGGAGTTCCGGCGCAGCCAGAACTGGATCGGCGGGACACGGCCTGGGAATGCCCGTTTCGTCCCGCCTTCGCCGCACCAGGTGCCCAACGCCATGAGCGCGCTGGAGAAGTTCGTGCACGACGCCAAGGCGCCACCGACGCTGCTCAAGGCGGCGCTCTGGCACGTCCAGTTCGAGACCATCCACCCGTTTCTCGACGGCAACGGCCGCGTTGGACGCCTGATGGTGACGCTGCTCCTGTGCGCCGGGGGAGTGCTGAGGGAGCCGATGCTGTACCTGAGCCTCTTTCTCAAGCAGCACCGCGCCCGCTACTACGAGCTCCTGGACTCGGTGCGGCGCGACGGCGACTGGGAGAGCTGGGTCGCGTTCTTTTGCCAAGGCGTGGCGTCGGTATCCGACAGCGCCGTGGCCGCCGCGCGGCGGCTGCTGGAGCTTGCCGAGAAAGACCGTGAACGACTTGCACGTCTCGGGCGCAAGGCCGGCTCGGCCGCCGCAGTCCAGGCAGCCCTGCTCCGGACGCCGGTGTGCACCATTCCGCGCCTGGCGAAGCGGACCGGTCTCACCTTGCCGACCATCGCCAAGGCGCTGGACGTGCTCGCGGAGCGCAAGATCGTGAGCGAGACGACCGGCAAGAAGCGCAACCGGGTGTACCGCTACGACCAGTACCTCGGCATCCTCAACGAAGGTACGGAGCCTTTGTGAGCCCCGAGATCTCCGAGCGCGCCTTCGAGGAGGCCATCGAATACGGGCTGCTCCAATACGGCCCGGACGCCTGCGGGGGCGATGCGACCGCGGTCCGCGAGACACCGCTGCCCTACGGGGAGTCGCCGCCGGGCGGCTATCAGAAGCGCCGTCCGGAGGACTACGACCGCGCGCTCTGCCTGCTGCCGCGCGACGTCGTGGACTTCGTCCTCGCCACGCAGCCGAAGGAATGGAAGAAGCTCGAGCAGCACCACGGCGCGGCGGTGAAGGAGCAGTTCCTCCGGCGCCTGGCGTCTGAGATCGAACGGCGCGGAGCGCTCGACGTGCTGCGCAACGGCCTTAAGGACTCGGGCTGCAAGTTCCGGCTCGCCTACTTCCGCCCGGCGAGCGGCCTCAACGAGGAGACCCGGCGGCTGCACGCCGCGAACCTCTTCGCCGTAATCCGCCAGCTCCGCTACAACACGAAGTACGAGAAGAGCCTCGACCTGGTGCTGTTCCTGAACGGCATCCCGATCTTCACCGCCGAGCTCAAGAACCCGTTCAACGGCCAGGACGTGGAGGACGCGATCCGCCAGTACAAGACCGACCGCGACCCGCGCGAGCCGCTCCTCGCCTACGGCCGCTGCCTCGCGCACCTCGCGGTGGACCCGGATCTCGTCTACGTCTCGACGCACCTGCAGGGCGTGAAGACCAGGTTCCTGCCGTTCAACCAGGGGAAGTTCGGCGGCGCAGGCAACCCGCCCGTGCCGCCCACGCGCACGGGGTACGCCACCGCCTACCTCTGGGAAGAGACCTGGGCGCGCGACAGCGTGCTCGATCTCGTGCGCCAGTTCATCCACGAGGTCGAGGAGGAGGACGAGAAGGGACGCAAGACCGGCGCGCGCTTCCTGATCTTCCCGCGCTACCAGCAGCTCGACTGCGTGCGCCGGCTCGTCACCGACGCGCGCTCTCGAGGCGCGGGGCAGCGCTACCTCATCCAGCATTCGGCGGGGAGCGGCAAGAGCTTCACCATTGCCTGGCTCGCGCACCAGCTCTCGACACTGCATGGCGCGGACGACCGGCGCGTCTTCGACTCGATCGTGGTCATCACCGATCGCCGGGTGCTCGACCGCCAGCTCCAGACGACGATGCGCCAGTTCGAGCAGACACTCGGCGTGGTGGAGAACATCGACACGACTTCACGCCAGCTCAAGGAGGCGCTCGAATCGGGCAAGACGATCATCGTCACGACGCTCCAGAAGTTCCCGGTGATCGCCAAGGAGATCGGCGAGCTCCCCGGTAAGCGCTGCTCGCCTCCGGGTCGCTCGAGGACGCGGAGGTCGAGGAGGCGGCGGCGCAGACGCCGGAGGACGAGCTGGAGAGCGCCATCCTCGCCGAGATGGAGAAGCGCGGGCGGCTCTCCAACGTCTCCACCTTCGCCTTCACCGCCACGCCCAAGCCCAAGACGCTGGAGCTGTTCGGAGAGCGGCGCGCCGACGGGAAGTTCGTCCCCTTCCACCTCTACAGCATGCGCCAGGCAATCGAGGAGGGGTTCATCCTCGACGTGCTCGCGAACTACACGACGTACAAGGCCTGCTGGCGGCTCCTCAAGACCATCGAGAACGACCCGCGCTACGACAAGAAGAAGGCCGAGTACCTGCTGAAGTCCTTCGTCGAGCTGCACCCGCACGCGATTGGGGAGAAGGTGAAGATCTGCGTCGAGCATTTCGCGGCGCAGGTGCAGGGCGAGATCGGGGGCAAGGCCAAGGCGATGATCGTCACGCGCTCGCGCCTGCACGCGGTGCGGTACAAGCTCGCGGTGGACAGGTACCTCGCCGAGCGCGGCTACCCCTTCAAGGCGCTCGTGGCCTTCTCGGGGACGGTCCAGGACGGCGGGCACGCCTACACCGAGCCCAACATGAACGGCTTTCCCGAGGCGCAAACCGCAAGGACCTTCGAGTGCCCGGAGTACCGGTTCCTGATCGTCGCCAACAAGTTCCAGACCGGCTTCGACCAGCCGCTGCTCCACACCATGTACGTCGACAAGAAGCTCGGCGGCGTCAACGCCGTGCAGACGCTCTCGCGGCTCAACCGCACGCACCCGGAGAAGAAGGGCACGATCGTGCTGGACTTCGCGAACGAGGCGGACGAGATCAAGACGGCCTTCGAGCCCTACTACGAGGCGACGCTGCTCTCGGAGGCGACCGACCCCAACCTGCTCTACGAGATCCAGACGCGTCTTGCCGCCTTCCCGGTCTACACCGAGGCCGACGTGGAGGCCTTCGCGCGGGTCTACTTCGACCCCAAGGCGACGCAGGACCGGCTCTATGCGGTGCTCTCCCCGCTGGTCGAGCGCTTTCAGCACATATCGGAAGACGAGCGCACGGACTTCCGCGGCCAGCTCACCGACTACGCACGCCTCTACGCTTTCCTCGCGCAGGTCCTCACCTTTGCCGACGCCGATCTCGAGAAGCTGTACGTCTTCGCGCGGCACCTGCGCCGGCTGCTGCCCGCCGATCGGGAGGCGCTGCCCCGCGAGGTGCAGCAGAACATCGACATGGAGTCGTACCGGATCCAGCAGACGGGCAGCGGCAGGATCGCGCTGGAGCGCAAGCCCGGTGTGCTGGACCCCGTGGGCACCAAAGGGAGCCACGGCGCCGCGCCCGAGGAGCTGGAGACGCTCTCGCGCATTATCGCCGATCTGAACGAGCGCTTCGGCCTCAACCTCGGCCCCGAGCACCGGGTGACCCTCGGCCAGATGATGGAGAAGCTCGACGAGGACGCCGCGCTCGACGCGGCGGCACGTGTCAACACGCGGGAGAATGTGCGGCTCACCTTCGACCAGAAGGTCGAGCACGTCATCCAGGAGATCGTCGACTCGAACTTCGAGCTCTACAAGCGCATCACCGACGACCGGGCCTTCGGCGAAGCGATCAAGAACTTCCTCTTCGATCGGTATCTCCGCGCGCATCGCAACGCGGAAGGGTTGATCAAGCGGGGCGAGTCGAAGACACTCGAGTTCAAGTCAACGCTCCAATGGAACCTCAAGGAGGATCGGCAGGACGACAAGGGTGTCACCCATGCCGTGCTCAAGACCATCGCCGCGTTCCTGAACACCGAGGGCGGCGACCTCCTGATCGGCATCGCCGAGGATGGGTCGATCGTCGGGATCGAGCGCGACCGGCTCGAGAGCGACGACAAGTTCATGCGGCACCTGGCCCAGATCGTGCGGAACGGGCTCGGCGACCGCGCCGGAACCTGTATCGATCCCAGGGCGCAGGTCGTACAGGGCAAGACCGTCTGCGTCGTGAGCTGTCAGCGCAGCCCGGAGCCGGTGTTCCTGAAGTGGAAAGGGATGGAGGCAACGGCCGATGGCGACTTCTTCGTGAGGAGTGGCCCCGGCACGGTGAAGCTGTCCTCCGAGAGCGCGCGGGAGTACATCAGGACCCGGTTCGGGGGACGCGTACCAGAGAGAGGATCGGACGCACCATCGGAGGGAGTTGTTTAACAAGCCGATGAAGCTGACGGTCGCCTTCGGCGCCTGCAGCTCATCGGTAAGCCGTTAGCTGACCATCTCATGCGCCGCTACCAGAGCCCGAGCAGCCGCCACCACACCGCCCCGATGCCCACCCAGATGGCGATGTTGACGACGCTGATGATGAGACCGATCCGCCACCAGGTGCCGAGCGGCACGTGGCGCTCCTGGACGGGTCCCAGCGACTGAAAGCGAGCGCTTCTTCAACAGACGTTGCCGGAACCGCAGCCCGCCCTCATACTAGGGCGCCACCCTCCACCTGGGAGCGAACCCGTGTCGGCGTACGACGAAATTCGAAAATCCCTGGACTCCGGCAAAGCGGTCTTGCTCGACGGTGCCACGGGCAGCGAGCTGGTCCGCCGCGGGGTGCGGTGGCGCTGGCACGGCCTGCGCACCGACGCCAACGCCGTGCAGGCCCTGCACGAGGAGTACCTCGCCGCCGGCGCCGACGTGATCCGGACGAACACGTTCCAGCTGAACCGCCGGACTTACCTCAACGTCTTCCAGAACCCGCAGCACATGCAGCACATCGGCGCGCCCGACTTGGAGCGGCGCGCGCAGACGCTGCTGCGGAAGGCCGTCGAGGTGGCGCAGGCGGCGCGGGATAGCGCCCGCCGCGACGCAGCCATCGCCGGCGTCCTCTCGCCCCTGGAGCACTGCTTCCGGCCGGACCTGGCACCCTCCGAGGCCGAGGCGCGCCGGGAGCACGAGGAGATTGCCGCGGTCCTCGCCCAAGCCGGCGTGGACCTCCTGCTCCTTGAGTCGATGAACACGATCGTCGAGGCGCGGGCGGCCGCCCAGGCCGCCCGCGCCACCGGCCTCCCCGTGTGGGCGAGCTTCGTCCTGGGCCCCGAGGGGGAGATCCTGGGCCGCGAGCCGCTGGCCGACGGCGTCGGCGCAATGGAACAGCTCGGCGTGGAGGTCGTGCTGGTGAACTGCGCACCGCCAGAGGACATTGGGCGGGCCGTGGCGCGCATCCGGGACGGGCGACGGGGCGCGTACGCCCACATCGGCAAGTTCAATCCCCCATCCTGGAAGTTCGAGTTCCACCCTCAGTGGACCGACACCGAGAGCTGGCCGCCAAAGCGGTACGCGGAGGCCGCGCTTCGCTGGCGCGAGGCGGGCATCCTGGTGATCGGAGGATGCTGCGGAACGAGCCCGGCACACATTCGGGCGGTGCGGGAGGCGCTATGAGCACATACGGCGCGATCAGGGCGCGATTGGACGCCGACGAGATCGTCATGCTGGACGGCGCCATTGGGACGGAGATCTTGCGGCGGGACCTCTCCTGGGCGGACCACCAGGTGCTCGCGTACCCCGATAAGATTCGGGGGATCCACGAGGACTACATCCGCGCCGGTGCCGACGTGCTGACGACCAACACGTTCCAGCTCGCGCGCTGGAGCTTCGAGAACCACTTCCGCGACCGCGTCCACCTGCGCCACATTGGGGCGCCCGATCTGGAGACGCGCGCCGATGCGCTCCTGACCGCGGCCGTCCGGCTCGCGCGCGAGGCGCGAGACCGTGTGGCCACCGGACGGGAGGTCGCGATCGCGGGTGCGGTGACCACGCTCGAGTGGTGCTTCCGACCCGACCTGGCCCCGTCGCAGGAGGTCATGCGCGCCGAATACCGTGAGATCATGGACACGATGGCGCGCGCGGGCGCCGATCTCATCCTGCTGGAGACCGTGAACAGCGTGGCGGAGGCGCGCGTCGGGCTCGAGGCGGCCCACGAAGTCGGCCTCCCCTGCTGGGTCAGCTTCGTGTGCGACGAGCGGGGCCGGCTCTTCACGGGCGAGACGATGGCGGACGCCGCCCGCGCACTGACGCCCCTCGATCCGGAGGCGATCCTGCTCAACTGCGCGCCGCCGAGCGATGTAACCGTCGGCCTGCGAGAGCTTGCGCGTGCTTACGACGGCCCCAAGGGCGCCTACGCGCACATCGGGCGATTTGACCCGCCGGAGTGGATGTTCACCGACGAGTTCCCGCCTGACCTTTACCTCGCCGAGGCGCGGCGCTGGGTGGAGCTCGGCGCGCGCATCCTCGGCGGCTGCTGCGGCACGACGCCGGACCACATCGCGGCGCTCGTCGGCGGCCTGCGCAGGGCAAACGCGTCGACACGGTCCGGCGGCACTCCGACACGCTGCTGATCTTCTGATCTTCCTGTTGAAGGCTGCCGAATGTCGATCGCGCAACGCGCGGGCGCACGGGGCGATAACGGCGTTTGTGCAGAACGGCAGTCGCCGTCCGAAGGACGTGCCGAACCGGCGCCGGCGTGCCGCGCGATCGAGCGGCGCGCAGCAGCGGGAAATCGCCGGCCACGGCCGCACCAGTCACCGGTCCACCCGTCCATGTCAGTTAACGCCCTATAGTGGCCACTCGTTTTCACCCCAAGAGGAGGTCACTTGCCATGCGGAAATATGCGGGAAGCAGAATCTCCATGGTCTTCGTGCCCTTCATGGCCGATCGTCTTCGTGCCCTTGATGACGAAGGCCCCTACCAGAGCCCCAGCAGCCGCCACCACACCGCCCCGATGCCCACCCAGATGGCGATGTTGACGAAGCTGACGATGAGACCGATCCGCCACCAGGTGCCGAGCGGCACGTGGCCGCCGCTGAAGAGGATGGGGGCCGCCGCCGTGCCGTAGTGCGTCAGGCTCGCGAAGAGATTGCTGGAGAAGCCGAGCACGAGCGCGGCGAGGACCGGCGGGGTCCCGAGGGCCAGCGCGACAGCAAGAAACGGCGCGTACATCGCGCTCACGTGCGCTGTCATGCTCGCAAAGAAATAGTGGGTGTAGAAGTACACGAGCACGAGGCCGGCAAAGCCGGTCAGCCATCCGACCCCGCCGACGAGCGGCTTCACCTGCTCGGTGAACCACGCGATCAACCCGAGCTCGCCGAGATAGGTGGCCATCATCACCAGCGTGGCAAACCAGACGAACGTGTTCCACGCCTCCCGATCGCCCGCGACGGCATCCCAGCCGAGGACGCCCGTGACGAGCAGCGCCGCAACCGCCATCAGCGCGGCCGCGGTCGGGTCGAGGCCGGTTGACGATCCGGCAATCCACGCGCCGAGCAGCACGACCGCGACGGTGGCCATCACCCGCTCGCTGCGCTTCATCGGTCCCAGCCTGCGCAGCGCGGCTCGGGCCGCGTCCGGCGCGTCGGCGCGCATCACCGCCCGTCGGGCGGTGAGGACATACAGGAGCGGCGGCATGACCAGGAGGCTGACCGCGCCGGGCACGGCCGCCGCCACCGCCCACGTCGTCCACGTAATGGCGACGTCCTGACCGGCGGCGATCTGCACGATCAGCGGGTTGGCCACCATGGCGGTCACGAACATCGCGCTCGTAATCACAGTGGCGTTGTACGCCGACAGCGTCAGGAACGCGCGCGTCCGCCGCGCCTCCGCGGACTCTCCGGCCAGGACCGTTCTCGCCAGCGACTGCAGGACGGGAAAGATCACGCCGCCGGCGCGCGCGGTGTTGCTCGGAATCATCGGCGCGAGCACCAGGTCGGAGGCGGCGAAGCTGTATCCCAGACCGAGCGTGCTGCGGCCGAACAGGGTGACGAGGATGTAGGCGATGCGTTCGCCCAGCCCGGTCCGGATGAAGCCGGAGGCCAGAAAGAACGCGGCCATCACCAGCCAGACCGGGCCGTTCGTGAAGCCGCTGAGCGCCTCGGCGAGCGTCAGCGTGCCCGTGGCCAGCGTCGCGGCGATGCCGACGAACGCCACGGCGCCGATCGGCAGCGGCTTGGCAATGATCCCGACGATCGTGGCCACGAAAATGGCGAGGAGGCGCCACGCGCGCGGATCGACCGCGTCGGGCCGCGGCAGGAGCCAGATCGCCACGCCGATACAGGCCGCCAGCCACAGGGGCACTGGACGAACCGACGGCGCGGCCGCCTGTTGGTGGTTGGTGGTTAGTGGTTGGTGGTCAAGAACCAACGAATGAACCCTTAAACGACGAACCACCAACTACCAGCTACCAACCACCAACCAGCAACCAGCAACCAGCGTATTTATTGCCACGCCGAGTAGATCGGCTTGCCGATCAAGTACTCCGGGTTCGCGCCGGCGCGCGGGCGGAACTTCTGGAAGCGCCCGGCGTCGACTTCCGCGACGTACAGGTTGCCTTCCTGATCGGTGCTGATGCCGTGCACGCCCCAGAGCGTGCCCGGGAAGTCGCCCACCGTGCCCCACGAGTAGATGAGCCGCCCGTCGAGCTCGTACTTCAGCATCTTGTGGGTGTTGCGGTCGAACGTCACCAGCTTCCGGTCGGCGCCGATCTGAATCAGGTGCAGGCTCGACGGCCGCACGGCGATCTTCCACTCCGAGAGATACTTCCCGTTCTCGTCGAAGATCTGGATGCGGTGGTTGGCGCGGTCGTTGACGAACACACGCCGCGTGTCCACATCGACGGCGATGCCGTGGACGTTGTTCATGTAGCCCGGCCGCGTTTCCTCGCCCTCGTCGCCCGAGCCGCTGCCGGCCATGCCGAAGTCGAGGAGGAACTTCCCCTCCGCGTCGAACTTCGCCACCCGCGTGCCGTTGTAGCCGTCGGCCACGTAGAAGCTGCCGTCGGGCATCCACGCCATGAACGTCGGCCGGTTGAAGTGCGTCCCATCGGCGCCCGGCATGCCGGGCGTGCCGATCGTCTGGACGAGCTGTTTGCCGTCGTTGGTGAACTTGTAGATGGCGTGCATGTGGTCGTCGACCACCCAGACGTACTTCTGCGGGTCGTACGGGCTGACGTAGACGGCGTGCGGGCGCCTGAAAATCTTGTCCCACTGCGTCCACTGCTCGACGATGTTGCCCTCCGCGTCGACCACGAGGAAGCAGTGCTCCCACCGCGCGTCGACGCCCACCTCGCGATACGGCGGCGACGAACCGCGCCAGATCTCCATGCCCTTGGCGGGATCCTGGCCCGTGCCGCCGGCGCCGGGCAGCGCCGTGGCGGTCGCGCTGCGCCACGGCAGACCCCCGACGGGGAACTGCACGCTCGGCCCGATCTCGGGGAAGCGCTTCACCGCAGGCCGCTTCAGGTTCGGCAGCTCACCCCGCGCCAGCAGATACACGCGGTTGGGGCTCTCGGCGAAAATCCCCTGCGCCGCGCCGAACGTCCACTGCTCGTGTCCCGGGAGCGTGCTGATGTCTTTCGGCCACCCTTGGACGACTTCGTACGGGCCCATGTGGTCCTGAGCACCGATCGAATCCGGCACCGCGGCCGCCGACGCGACCGCCGTCGTAGTTTCTGTCTCTGCCTCCCCGCCCGGGCCCATCAGCCGGCTTCCCAGCGGAATACCGGCGGCAAGGCCCACGCCGAGCGCCACGATCATCGTTACTGTCTTGTTCATACGCCTGACTCCCTGAACCCTAACCCCTAACCCCTAGCCCGACTTTCGCACAATAGGAGGTCCTATTCTCATGCCACAGGCCTCCCGTCTGGGCCGGACACGGATGAACGCATAGATGAAAGAAGTAGCGGCATCCAACGCCCGAGGTCGAAGGTGTTGACGGACTTGCGTTGTTCGCCAGAAAGATCCGGAGCCAGCATCACGGTGGCATGGCGGCCGGGCCTCCTCGTGCGCACGCGTACCAACGTGGCTTTCACCTCTGACAACGCCT
>JACPTI010000084.1 GCA_016192845.1 Acidobacteriota bacterium | reverse complement strand
TCAAGTACGCTCGATTTCCGTCGTGACGCCGAACCACAACATCTTGGGGTCACCGGAGTCAGATAAATAGCCAATTTGTGAACAATTTGACCGTCTGGTTCGAACCAGATGGTCGGATTGCAATAAGTCTATACATTTCAAATAGTTACCACGAGGCGTCGTTTTGCTCGCCTTTCGTTTTCGGCGAAGCTTCGTCCTGCGGCCGTGTAAAGTGAGATTCGATACGACATCTTCACGGCGCACGCTGCCATGCTGTCACCGTGCGACGCACTCCACTGGCAATCGAGGGGATTCGACCGTGGGTGTCGTGTGCGAACACGAGCCCTCATCCGGGCGGCTGCGTCGCTCGCGCACGTTGTTGGAGATCGGTCAAGCGTTCCTCGACAATACGGCGATCGTCCGTTGTGAGGTCGGGCAGGGTCAACGCGTGTCGCAGATACGACTCGGCTCTGCCACAGTCGAGCGGCAGCACCCGCTCGCCTGGGAAGAGATGCGAGCGGAAATCCGAGAGCACGATATAGGCGCCGGGCCGATCCGGCCACTGCTCGATCAAAACATCGAGCGTGGCCGCACACTCCTGCGTCTGGCCGAGTCGTGAATAAAACGAGGCCAGGGCGCGGGTGAAGTTGACCTGGAGCACCGCCTCTTCGTCGCGGAACTGCGCGAGCCATTGCCGGCAGTACTCCGCGCCAAGGGCGGCGAAGCGGAGGTCGTCGAGCGCGGCGTTGCCGAGCTCCAGTTCGAAGTCCTGCGACCAGTTGAAGAGAGACTGCATCCTGCTGAACACGCTGTCGGTCGCAGCCATGACCGTCATCTCGGGGCTGAAGCGCGGCTTCAGCACCGTCCACACGTTCCACCAGATGTCGCACGCCTCCGCGGATCGGCGCTGCGCGACGAACGTGTAGCCCTCCTGCATCCGGTCGTCGAGCATTTCGACGGACGGGCGGTCCGAGAGATGTCGCTTCCAGAGCTCGCACGCCGCCAGCCCGAAGAAGTCTTCGTCAGGCCTGCCGGACCTGTTCGTGCGGCGGGCGAGCCACTCTTCCCCGATTGACCACGCCGACGTCCGGCCGTTGGCGGCCCGTACGAATCGCTCACGCGAGTAGTCGACGCCACATGCGCGAAGCTGCGTTTCAATGGCGTCCGTCGACATGGCGGCGACGCGCGCGATGGTCCAGCCGTGCCCAACGATCTGCTCGATGCGCCTGCGGAGCGGCGCGTTGTCGCCGGCCGAACGTGGATCCTCGGCGAACTTGACGACGGTATAGGGCGTCAACGTGTTCGAGCCGATCTGCTCGTTGAGGAGGGCGGCCACGCGCGCGCTCCGGGATCGCGGCCGCACGGCCGCTCGTGCGTCGCCTGGCACAGCCATACAGTCATCCGTGGCGCGAGGTGCACGGGTCGCGATCCCGGACGCGACCGTCGGACGCGCCGGGGGCGTGCCGCGGTCGAGACAGCACCGCTTGTATTTCTTCCCGCTGCCGCACGGGCAGGGATCGTTCCGACCGATGGCCGTCACGGCGACAGTCTGCCGGAAATCTTCACAACGGGCAAGCGCCATCGCATGCCGGGCGGTCTGGTGGTGCGGCCTGATCGCCGAGATCGCTGCGCACGCGACTCTGGGGCGGGTTCACGGTATCGGCTCCGGCGACCGCCAGGACAAGGCGTCATCGAGCCCGACCGGTTGAGAGTCGCTTCAAGTCGCGCGCGAAGTCGCCACGGTCGTACTGAGCGGCGATTCTCCGTGTACTGGTGTAGTCCATCATTTCCCAGAGCGTGACCCCCGCCTCTTTGGCCGCTCGTGCGAGACTGACCTTGCCATCACCATACTGCCGGCCATAGTACTCGAGCTTCCATTCCTGGATGGCTCTCTGGAGCAGCTTCCGGACCGTCGTCGAGCGATCCGACTGCTCGATCCGCTCGCTTGCCTCGAGATCCCGCACCAGCGCCTCTGGCAGCCGCGTGCCGACCATCTGCTCCTTCCTCATTTCGAGACCTCCCGCGCACGCCGTAACACTTCGGCGACGACGGCCGGCGACAACCAGATCGTCTGTGCCAGCTCCTCGACGGCGCCTTCGAGCTGTCCGATGTCGAGGTGGCCTGCAACGAACCCCTCGAGCAAGAGAGCGGCTGTTCCCCTGTACTCCAGCTGCAGGACTTCGGCCACGTCACGCGCCTCGCGGTCGTCGACGACGAGCAGCTCGCGTCCCGCCTGAGCGAGGGCGATCGACTCGGCTTCGCCCTCGTGCAGCCGCGTGTGGCGGCAGAGCTGCTGCACCGCCGGCTCTCGCCGCCGGTTGTTGGATACTGGCGCGAGTTCGCCGCGCGGTACGTGAGCGCCGTGTGCGGACAGCCCGACGCCGCTGACAACCGGATCCACGATCCGATTCCACCGCCGGCGGACGCCGAGCTGGAACGGTTGGCGGCGGCCGCGCCGCCGATGCTCGGCGCGGAATACCTGACCCTGTCGGTGTTGGAAGCGCTCTGGCACGAGCTGGGGGTAGCCTTCCACGCCGAGCTTGCCGAATCGAAGACCTCGCTTCAAGACTTCCTCCGACGCCAGAATCCCGCGTGGCATGTCGTTGGCCACGTGCACTTCAACCTTGCCGAGAACCGCCTTGATGCCGAGGCGCCTTTCGCGTTTCTCGCCACGTACACCACGCGCCTCCACCCCACCGCGCAAGCGTGCGCGGTGGGGGCCCCGGGAGTGTCGGCGCACGCGAAGGCCCAACATCTTCCGCTCGGCAGGGCCCTCACCGAGTACGCCGGTGCGGCAAACCGGTCCCGACTGCTGTCGTTGCTCCTGCCGGTGCAGCGCGCGGCGGAGCAGTGTCCGTGGCTCAAGGCGATGGTCGACTCCGGCGAGATCTTTCACCCGCTGCGATGGACGCCCGCCGAAGCCTACCAGCTCCTGACAGACCTGCCGCAGCTCGAAGCCGCCGGGGTGATCGTACGCGTGCCTGGCACGTGGCGCGCCAGTCGCCCTCCGCGCCCGCAGGTGAGCGCCATCGTCGGCGCCAAGCCGCCCTCCGGCCTTGGCACGCATGCACTGCTCGACTTCCAGATGGACGTGACCCTCGACGGCGAACGTCTGACTGCGGCGGAAATCGAGCAGTTGCTGGCGGCCTCACACGGTCTCCATCTGGTCCGGGGCCGATGGGTCGAGGTGGACCGCGCCAAGCTGGGCCGCATGCTCGACGAGTTTCGCGCGGTCGAGAAGCTTGCGAAGGAACGCGGCCTTGGCTTTGCCGACGCCATGCGGTTGCTTGCGGGTGCTCGCGTCTCCGGCGATGAGGGACTCGACGCGGCCGCTCCCGACTGGTCTCGCGTGGTCGCGGGCCCGTGGCTCGCGAAGACGCTCGAGGCCCTCCGCCGCCCGGACGCGCTCGCGCGCGTCGATCCCGGTGACGCGCTGAAGACGACCCTTCGTCCGTACCAGCAGGCCGGCGCGCAGTGGCTGTACCTGTTGTCCTCGCTGGGGCTCGGCGCCTGCCTCGCCGACGACATGGGTCTCGGCAAGACCATGCAAGTGCTGGCCCTGTTGTTGGTCCTGCGGCGACAGCCCGACGAGCGTCGTCGTCGCACGAGCGTGATTGTGGCGCCGGCATCGCTCGTCGCCAACTGGGAGGCTGAAATCACCCGGTTCGCGCCGACTCTCCGGACGTTGATCGCGCACCCCGCGGTGACGCCTGCCGCGGATCTCCAGGCTCTCGATTGCAGCAGGTTGGCGGGCGTCGATCTCGTCATCACGAGCTACGGAACCCTGGTGCGTACGCCGGGGCTCGTCAAGATCCCGTGGGAGGTGGCAGTGCTGGACGAAGCCCAGGCCATCAAGAATCCCGGCGCGAAACAGACGCGGGCCGTCAAGCAACTCGACGCTCGGGCTCGGGTCGCGCTCACCGGCACGCCCGTCGAAAATCGGCTTGGCTGGTCGATCTTCGATTTCATCAATCCCGGTCTGCTCGGCACCAGCGCGGAGTTCGGCCGCTTTACCAAACGTCTGGCCACGAGTCCGCAACGCGCGTACGGGCCGCTGCGGGATCTGGTCCGGCCCTACATCCTCAGACGCCTCAAGACGGACCGGTCGATCATCGCGGACCTGCCGGACAAGACCGAGGTAAAAGCGTTCTGCCCGCTGACGAGGGTGCAGGCGGCGCTGTACCAGCGAAGCGTGAGCGAGCTGGCCGCCCAGCTGGCCGCCGCCGATGGCATCACGCGCAAAGGCGTCGTGCTGGCGTTCCTCATGCGCTTCAAGCAGATCTGCAATCACCCGTCTCAATGGCTCGGGGACGGCACGTGGGCAGAGGCCGACAACGGAAAGCTGGCCCGCCTGCGTGAGATCGCGGAGGTCGTCGCGGTCAGGCAGGAAAAGGCGCTGGTCTTCACCCAGTTCCGCGAGATCACGGCTCCGCTGGCGGCGTTTCTTGGGTCCGTGTTCGGCCGGCCCGGGCTCGTCCTGCATGGCGAGACCCAGGTGAAGAAGCGCCAGGCGCTCGTCCGGCAGTTTCAGGAGGACGAACGCGTGCCCTTTTTCGTGCTGTCGCTCAAGGCCGGCGGCTCGGGGCTCAACCTGACCGCCGGGAACGCGCGGTTCTCCCTTCACGCGCGCCCAGACGCCGGCTCTTGATCGTGCGGCAAGACGATGGCATCGTGAAGATGGTGGAAGAGAGAGACCTGGTTCACGCGATGCCGTGACCGATGCCGACGATCAGCGTGTTTTATGGCATCGTCGTGCAGATGTTCTGGCGAGAACATGGCCCTCCGCACTTCCACGCGACGTACGGCGAGCACGAGGCGATCATCGATATTCGAGAACTCCGAGTCACGCGCGGGGAGCTGCCCCGGCGAGCGTTGGCGTTGGTGCTCGAATGGGCCGCGAAGAACAGCGATTCGCTCATGGAGAATTGGGAGCTATGCCGCCAACTGAAGCCACCTCACCCCATTCCGCCCCTGGAATAGTGCCGCCACCGCGTTCGGCCGCGCCCTGGCGGGTCGTGTCCGTGCGCCCGGATGAGGACTTCCGTCTGCATGTCGTCTTCGTTGACGGGACCGCCGGAGACGTCCATCTGCGCGCGTTCATCGAGAGTACCTCCATAAAGGGGACGCTCTTCGAACCGCTGCGCGATCCAGGCTACTTCCGACAGGTACGTGTCGAATTGGGAGCAGTCGCGTGGCCAAATGGCGCTGACTTGGCTCCCGACGCGATGTACGACGCGATCAAAGCGAGCGGCCAGTGGGTAGTCGCCGCCTGAACTGGGACCTCGTGGCACACGGTCGGGCAGAGGCGCAACGCTGCAACGGCCAACGACGGCGGGGCACCGCCTGAGCGCTTCGGCGTGAACAATTTGTGAACAATTTGCTCCCGAACACCCGGTAACAGCACGATCCAAGGTGGGGCTAAACCACTGAAGAACCAACAAGATGCTATACCCGCGTTACGCTACGAACCAGGAGGTCGCAGGTTCGAGTCCTGCAGGGCGCGCCAAATTTCTCGAAGAAATCTCGCGATTTCGATCACGCCCGTCAGCGGCGGCTGCGGCCGACTGACAAATGACTGACAATTCGTAGCGGTGCGCCCGAAGCGGATCTGCTGGACGCTTATCCGCGCCTGACGCACGAGGACATCGAGGCTGCAGTCCACTTTGCCGATGCAAAGTCGTGAAGTCCCGGCGGTTGGCGTTTCGTGTACGGATGATGCGCTGACCGTTGCCCTCGATGACGGCCGCACGGTATCTGTCCCGTTGGCGTGGTTTCCTCGCCTGCTGGCGGCGACACCGCGACAGCGAGCCGAGTGGGAGCCGATAGGCGGCGGTATCGGCGTCCACTGGAAGGCGGTCGACGAAGACATCTCCGTTTCAAGCCTCCTGCAGCCGGAGCGGTTCACGCGACTGGCGGAGGGTGCAGCACTGGAATCAAGGTCTACGCGGACCCCTCGCAAGACCACATCTCGCAAGTCCACTTGGGCGCGCCGCCCCTGATTGCCCCGCGCTACAATGCTGGTATGAACGTCGAGCTGACCCCAGACCAGCGGGCTTTCGTTCAGAAGGCGATCGAGAGCGGCCGGTTCAAGCGCGAAGAGGAGGCAGTCGAGGAAGCGTTGGCCCTCTGGGAAGAGCGCGAGCGCCGACGCCTCGAAATTCTGGCCATGCTCGACGAAGCCGACGCATCCCTGGCTCGCGGCGAGGGGATTCCAATCACAGAGGAATCCATGAGAGCCCTCGCTGAGGACGTCAAGCAGCAAGGTCGTCGTCGCCTGGCTGCCGAGCGCAAGCGCGCGACCTCCCGCTGATGGCGCACCGCCTCGCGCCAGAGGCGAAAGCCGATCTTGTCGAGCTCTGGTCCTACGTCGCCGACGAACGCAGCATCGAGACGGCAGACCGCCTGGTCGATTCCATAGCAGCCCGCTTCCTCCTGCTGTCAAGGCATCCTCGCGTCGGCAGGCGGCGTGACGACCTTCGGACCGGCATTCACTCCTTTCCGGTCGGCAACTATGTTGTGCTGTATCGAATCGAAGGCGATGACGTTGTGATTCAGCGTGTGGTGCGAGGCAGTCGCGATCTCGAAGCGCTGTTTCGCGAGTAGCGTCCCGCACGACTGACAGACGGACCAGAGCGTCGCGGCCCCGATTTGTCAGTCGCCATCTGCGACCTTCTCCTCTCTGATCAGATGCGAGCCGACTGACAAATGACTGACAATCGGTAGCGCCTCGCGGCTTTCGGGGGGTGCCCCGAGTTGTCAGATTTTCTAAGAAAACGAGGGGCAGCGGTGTCCCGCTGCCCCTGATTGCCTCCCTTCCGCTCGCTACGAACCAGGAGGCCGCAGGTTCGAGTCCTGCAGGGCGCGCCATCCTTCGCTCGGTCTATTCCGGACACATCGGTGACAGTTCATTCCGGGGACACAGGTAACTTCTGCCGCGCGTGCGCCCAACGCGAACCGCCTCACCTGCAAGCTTTCGCCGCTCTCAAGGTTTGGCCGGTTCCACATAGGTCTTGCGAAGCAGCGGCGCGGCCTCCGGCGAAATCATGAACCTGATCATCGCGCGCGCGGCCTCCTGCTCCTTCGAGACCGTCAGTAAAGCGACACTCGATGGGCACGGCTTGTTCAGAAAGCCGGGCAGCGGCCCGACATAATCCGTTCCGGGCACGCCGACCATGATGTTGGTCTGCTGAATGCCGATCTCGAAGTCGCCACGCGCCAGAAAGTCGGTGACGGGACCGCCGCTGGTGAAAATCGTCTTGGCCTTCAACTGCTCGGTGAGGCCGAGCTGCGCAATCCCCTCGGCGATATTCCTGCCGCTGCAGCCGCGCGAATAGCCGATCGACTTCGCCGCGAGCAACGTCGCCTTGTAGGCTTCCACAGTGCTGATATCGGGCTTCGGCGCGCCAGCCCGCACTGAAAGGCCGAGACCGGCGAGCACGAACGGCGTAACCGTGCTGGCCACCGCTCTGCCATTCTTGACGAGTGGCTCGAGGGTTTCCGGATTTCCGGTAATGAGGTCTGCCGGGCCGTTATTGATTCTCCGCTCCAGCGCCTCGCCCTCTTCCTGAAGAACGGTCACTTTGTGTCCGCTGGCGCGGGCGAACGCGTCGGCCAGTGCTCTCACCCCCGGCGTCGCGCCCTGGTTGGTCAGGATGATGAGTTCGGCCGCAGTGGCCGCTCCTTGCGGCATCAATCCCAAGGCTCCCAAAAGGCATGCTGCGGCGAATTTCGCGCACGATCCCATGGCTTCCTCCCGCTGTGTTTCTATCGGCAGCCGGATCGAAGGTCCTGCTGCCCAACCGGCGAAAGTCTATACTGCCTCGCGGCCGTGGGCGAACCTGTCGTGTGGGAAGCGTGGGAAAAGGAGGCCTCACTTCGTCCACGTGGCAAGCCCGCGTGGCACAACATCGAATCCCCAATAAGATTGAATGCATTTCGGCCGATGGTCGTGGCTACGAACCAGGAGGCCGCAGGTTCGAGTCCTGCAGGGGCGCCACCCTTCACTCACCCGTGAAGTCCCGACAGCCGTCGATGTCAATTGTGTGCGGCCGCGGTCTTCTGGCAGTATTCCCTCGCCCTCGAGCCGGCGGGAGGGCCGAAGGAGAAATCTATGCGCGTCATTTCAGTGATGACGGGGCTCTGCGTGCTGCTTCTCGCGCAGCCGGTGGTCGCGCAGGAATGGGTCGAGTACACGAATCGCGTCGATCGATTCGCGGTGCCGGCACCGTGGGAGCCGAAGGTTGAAACGATCACGTGGGATTCCGAGCACGGCGCGAAGTTTCGGGGCTGCGTCTACACGCCAGGGCAGTCGAGGTGGGCAGGCTCCCGCGGCGCGATGACCCTGTACGCGGTATGATGATCTCGCGGCGCCGATTCCCTCGCGGAACGGCGACCGCGGTGGTTCGCTCATAGACGCCTTTCTTGTGAGGACCTGATCGATGCGACAGGTACCTGCGCGGAACGCTGTTCCCGTCAGTCCCTTCATCTCCCCCGGCTTGTTGTTCGTCCGTGCTTTCGGCCGGCAGCCGGTCGCGGCCGCTTTCGACCGCACATGAACGCCGTCCATGAGTTCGCCCGCTTCAAAGCGGAGGGACGGAAGATTTCCCTCGTCACCGCGTACGACGCCTGGTCGGCGCGCATCGTCGCGCGGTCGAACGTGGATGCCATTCTCGTCGGCGACTCGGCGGCGATGGTCATCCACGGGCATCCGACCACCCTTGCCGCGACCGTCGGCCTGATGGCGATGCACACCCGGGCGGTCGCTCGTGCGGCCGGGGGGAAGTTCGTGATTGCCGATCTCCCGTTTCTGTCGTTCCGGAAAGGCATCCCGGCGGCGATGCGGGCGGTCGGCGCGCTGGTGACGAGCGGCGCGCACGCGGTCAAGCTGGAAGGGGTGGACGGGCACGAAGACGTGATCCGACACATCATCGGGTCCGGCATCCCCGTGATGGGGCATCTTGGCCTGACGCCGCAATCGGTCAACCGGTTCGGCGGCTTCCGAGTGCAGGGACGGGCTGCGCGCGACGCGGCGACACTGCTGGGCCAGGCGCACGCGCTGGAGGGCCTGGGCTGCTTCTCCATCGTGCTCGAGTGCGTGCCCGCCGATCTGGCCGCCCGCATCACCGCTGAGCTGTCGATCCCGACCATCGGTATCGGCGCCGGATGCGGGACCGATGGGCAGGTTCTCGTCCTGCAGGACCTCTGCGGGCTGGACACGAGCATGAGCCCGCGCTACGTGCGCCGGTACTGCGACGGCGAACGCCTCCTCACCGACGCGCTCAATCAGTACGACGCCGACGTCAAGCAGGCGACGTTTCCCGGGCCGGAGGAGAGCTACTCGTGACGAGGGTCTTCGAGGACCTGTCTGCGTGGCGCCACGAACGTCGTGCGCAGATCCGCACCGGCGTGACGCTCGGCTTCGTCCCGACGATGGGCGCCCTGCACGAGGGCCATCTCTCGCTGGTGCGGCGGAGTCGGGCGGAGAACGATCGCACGCTGGTCAGCATCTTCGTCAACCCGACACAGTTCGACGACCCGAACGACTTCGTCCGGTACCCGCAGAACGTGGACGAAGACGTCGCGATGCTGCGAGACGAAGAAGTAGAGTTCGTCCTCGTGCCCGGCGCCTCGCAGCTGTACCCGGATGATTTTCGCTACCGCGTGACGGAGAGTGAGCGTGCGCGGGTCCTGGAGGGAGCCTGCCGGCCCGGACACTTCGACGGCGTGCTCACGGTGGTCCTGAAGCTCCTGCAGATTGCCGCGGCCGAGCGTGCCTATTTCGGCGAGAAGGACTGGCAGCAGCTCAGCCTCGTGCGCGGGCTGGTGGACGCCTTCTTCCTGCCGACGGCCATCGTCGCCTGCGCAACCGTCCGCGAGCCCGACGGCCTGGCCCTCAGCTCGCGGAACCAGCGCCTGTCGCCGTCGGATCGCCTGAAGGCGCCGCAATTCTATCGGGCCCTCTCCACGGCGCCGTCACCCGACGCCGCGGCCCGGACGCTGCGAGAGGCCGGGTTTGCCGTCGAGTACGTCGAGGAGCTGGAGGGACGTCGCCTGGGAGCGGTGCACCTCGGCGGCGTTCGGCTGATCGACAACGTCCCGCTGCAAGGCCGGCGATGATTCTGACGCTCGATGTCGGGAACAGTCAGATCTTCGGCGGCGTGTTCGAGCACGGCGAGCTGACGATCCGCTTCCGCAAGCCGTCCCGCCCACCGACCTCGTCAGACGAGCTGGGGCTCTTTCTGCGCGGCGTGCTCCGGGAGAACGGCGGCGATCCGTCGGGCGTGCGGCAGATTGCCTGCTGTTCGGTCGTTCCGGAGATCATCTATTCGCTCCGGAGCTGCTGCCGCAAGTACTTCGGGCTCGATCCGTTCATCCTGCAGGCGGGCGTCAAGACCGGTCTGAAGATCCGGTATCGTAATCCGCTTGAAGTGGGCGCCGACCGCATCGCGAACGCGATCGCCGCCACGCATCTCTACCCCGACCGCAACCTGATCATCATCGACTTCGGAACCGCCACGACGTTCGAGGTCGTGCGCGCCGGCCGCGAGCACCTCGGCGGCATCATTCTCCCCGGCCTGCGGATTCAGATGGAGGCGCTGGAGCAGAACACGGCGCGCCTGCCGAACGTGGAAATCGTGCCGACGGCCGAGCTCGTGGGTCGGTCGACGGTCGAGTGCATCCAGTCCGGGCTGTACTTCGGCAACCGCGCTGCCATCGCCGGCTTGGCGCGGGAGATTCGCGAGCGGGTGTTTCACGGAGAGCCGGCGCTCGTCATTGCCACCGGAGGATTCTGCCGTCTGTTCGAAGGCGAACAGCTGTTCGATGTCGTTCTGCACGACCTCGTGCTGATCGGCCTCGAACGCGCCCTGTCATTCAATCCCGGCGCCAGCAGGCCGTGGAGGGCGCCAACCGGCCACGCCTCATGACTTCGCATGCCCGACCCTTAACGGAGCACGATCCGCAGGCCATCATGGGCGATCCGGGTCTCGATGCGTTCTGCTCGCCCAACGGCGGCGATGCGCTCTTCGACATCGGGCCGGCCCGCCACAATGGCGCGACCGCAATGCGTGAAGATGGCGCGCCGTACACCCGCCTCCGCGCACCATTCGAGCTGCGTGACGATGGGAGCGTGGCCGACCGCCGCGCCCTTCCGGCCTTCGACCCGCACGATCGGCCGCGCGATCGTCGCACCATCACCGACATACAGCCGGATGCCCGTGAGCGCGTCGGCCGCATGCCGAATCCGGAGCACGTCTGGGGCGTAGAAGATGGTTGCGCCTCCGGCCGTGATGCGGTAACCCACTGCCGGCGCAATCACCGAATGATCGAGCGGGAAAGCCTTCAGGTGAATGCCGCGAATGTTTGAGGGCACGCGTAAAGTCAGCGGGTGCCGCTCTGGAATGGGCCACCTCGCGAGGGCTCGCCAGACGGCCCGCGGCGCGTAGACCGGACAGGGCGAACCATGCCTCAGGCCATCGATGTGATCCGGGTGCGCGTGCGTGAGCACGATCGCGTCCGGGGCCACGCGATCGACGTGCCGGAGCCAGTCTGCGCCGCAATCGATCATGACCTGGACGCCGCGATGTGAGACGAGCGTTGACGTGTGCCGGCGATGCCGGCGCGTGCTGATGTCAATGTTGCCGCGAGTCCCAAGAAACGTCAGGGTCACGCGTGTCTCCAGTCAGCAACGGGGGTTCCCGTGCCGGCGGCCCGTTGAAGCTACGCCTCGACGGGGTCTCCATTACTCTGCAAGCGCGATACCGGTTGCGCTGCTGCCGGGCGCTCAACGCGTTCCATTCGAGTTGACCCGGGGCGTCGGTGCCGCGCTTGCTAGGTTCTGGCCGGTCCGGCACTCTGGATGTGCAGGAGCGAGTACCTCATGGCGTCACGCAAAACCGCTTCGACCACGCGCCGCACGGCGAAACGGAAATGGGTGCGGACCGTGACCACCGACTCGACCCATCCGCCACCGGGCACCTTTACCGGCTCGGCCGCCGAGATCGCGAGAACAATGGCCCGGAAGGACGTGTCGCCCGGTGGAATCGGATCAGGTATTCGGATGATTCAGTACTTCATCAACCGCGGTGGCCGGAACCTCAGCGCCTCACGACGCGCCGAGCTCGAGCGCGCCAAGCGCATCCTGCAGCAGCGAGCTGCCCGGCAGAAGGCATCGGCAAAGAAGCGGTAATGCGGGTTCATTTTCCAGCTCTTTCGTCGGATCGTTCCTTGCCGCCATGAACCTGAACTGCTGTGTCCCTACCCTCAATCGAGCACGAACTGCGCCAACCCCCCGGACCGCTTCCGATGAACCACCCGGCGCGGGTTCGAGTCTGCAGCGTGTCGCCTCGTCCGGGCAACGCACCCGCCGCGCAGATTCCTACGGCCGCTCGTCCTGCAGGAACCACTCGGTCGGCAGCTCGCGTCCGAGCCCCCGCTCCCGCGCGCGGCGATAGATCAGCGCGCCGATGGCGACGAACTGTGTTCCCAGTCCCGCGCTTCCGCCGCTCCCGCCTCCGGTGAAGAGCGTGATCTGGCGATCCGACGTCCGGCCCGGATGCCGCCCGGTGACCACGTCGCCAAGCGTGACCACTCTGCTCGCGTCGACGTCGCCCTTTTCAACCGAGCGTCGACGTGACACTTCGTGCGGCAGCCGATCGCCCATCACCCAGAACGTCGGTTCGGAACGCTCGCGGACGACGACCAGATCGGCACGCGCCACGAGGCCGTCCGGCACCTCGCGTCCCTGAATCGAGCCGACATGGCAGCCTTCGGAAATCGCTTCCGCCGCGATGACGGGCACCTGCGAGTTCGTGGCGAGCGCCACGACATCCGCGCCGCTCACTGCGTCGGTCGCTGTGGGCGCAACGGTGACGCGCCTGTTCAGCGTCGCCGACCACTCGTCCGCGAAGGCGGCGCGGTGCGCGGCGTTCGGGCTGTACACCTTCATCTCCTCGAGGCGCGGGAACACGTCGAACAGGCCCATCACCTGGGCGCCCGCCTGCCAGCCGGTGCCGATGACCGCCGCCCGCCGCGCGTCGGGCCGCGCCAGACGGCTCGCCGCCAGGGCGCTCGTCGCGCCCACGCGCATGCGCTGCAGGTAGCCGTCCGGCATGATCGCGAGCGGCTCGAGTGTCTCGAGGCTGAAGAGCATCAGCAGCCCGACGTACTTGCCGCCGGGCGCCAGGGGGATCTTCTCCCGCCGCCGCTGGCCGCCCACCTCGCGCTCGACCAGCAGGTCGGAGCTCATGCGAAGGCCGTGCATGCCGAGCCGCGGGAGCGCGCCGTCCATCGACTTGAACAGGTAAAAACGGTCTTCGCCGGGCGGCGCCGGTCTCGGCACGTACGTGTGCGACCGCGGACGGTTGACGCCGCTGCCGGCGGCGAGATCGCGAAACGCCTCCTCCATCGCCGCCACCGCGTCGGCCATCGTCAGCACCTGCGCAATCTCACGGGTGTCGAGCAACAACGTCATCGCACGCGAACCGTAGTCGCCGCCCGCCGCGCTGTCAACTCACACCGCTGTTCACTTCAATGGCGATCGAGAACTGTCGTTCATGCTTCTGCCTTCTCGCTTCTCGGTTCGTGTTCAGAGTTCCGCTCTCGGTTCAGGTGCGAAGTTCTGCGTTCGAGGTTCCGGTCCGGCTGAAGCCGGACGCTAGGTGACATGTATGGTCCAGGTCTCAGCGGTCCGCGAGGGCCCGGGCTTGGACTCCGCAACGAGTACGTGCTCGTCGACGCGCGCGAAGTCACGCCCGGCGCGCCCGATACGGCCGAGGCGTCGGCGGCGTGCCCGCCAACGCCCGGCACCTTTCCGATGGCGTACGAACTGACGGGCCCCCGTGAAGAAGAGGTCGCCGGGTTCGTCGGCCGCCGCATCGAGCTCACCGGGACGCTGAAGGAAGCCAACGCCAGACCGGTGGGCACGAGCGGGGTGCTCCGGCCGACCGGCGGATTCGATCCGCTGGGGCACGAGCTGCACCTGTTCGAAGTGGAGGTCGGAGGGGTACGCGAGGTGACCGCCGCACGCGCGGCCGCGGCGCCGGCCGAGGCACCAGCGCCCGAGGTAGCCGAAGCCGCACCGGCTCCCGAGCGCGAGGCAGCAGCCGAGCCCGCGGCGCGGCGCCCGCACCGGAGGTCGCAGCCGAGCCCGCGGCGCCAGAACGCGAGGCGGCGGCCGAACCCGCCGAGCCCGCGCCGCAGGCCGCTCCGGAAGAGGCGCCGCAGGTCGCGCAGGCGCAACAGCTGCCGCGCACGGCCGGCCCGCTCGCGCTTCGGCGGCGGCACAGCAAACCAGCACGCCGGTCGCGGCCGACACTGAACCATTCCCGATCGAAAGCCACTGGCTGGCATCGGGCAGTCTGGGCTCCGACTTCGAAGCGGATGCCGAGGATCCGGGCGTCAATTTCGCCGGCACCATCGGCTGGCTCTGGCGCGGCGTCCTCGGTGGGGAGTTCCAGGCGAACTTCTCGCCCGACTTCCAGCTCGATGAGACGCTCGCGCCGCCGTTTCTCGCAGGGGAGCCGGCGATCAACAGCTACATGCTGAACGTGATCGGCGCCGCACCGCTCATGGCCGGCGGGCAATTTCAGCCGTATGTCTCCGCCGGAGCCGGATGGTTCACGCTGAGCGCCGATCCGACTCCGGGCGACGGCGACATCGACCTGGACGACACCGAGACGGGGTGGAACGCCGGCTTCGGCGTCATGGGGTTCCTCGGCCAGCTGGGCGTGCGGGCGGACCTCCGCTACTTCGCGGTGTCGGGCGACGAGTTCGAGGGCGTCAACGGAAGCGTGCTGCGCGCGCGACATGGCGTCGTGGTGGACGATCAGGAACAGCTGATCGACGTGCAGATGCTCTCTGGCCTGTCGTTCTGGCGCGGCAACGTCGGCGTGGCGCTTCGGTGGTAGCCACAACTCCCAACGCCCAACTCCACAACTCCCAAGTTGGGAGTTGGCGTCTTGGGAGTTGGGCGTTGGGAGTTGTAGCCTGATGCCGTGACTGCGAGAGCTGTCGTGCTGGCGGCGGCGATCGGTGCCGCAACGACGTCGCCCGCCGCCGCACGCCAGGTCACCTCCGCCGCGCTCGTCGATCCGGATCTCACCGTCGGCGCCGGCGCGACGCTCGTTGCGACGATGGGCGCGGCCCTCGCGCGCGCTGAAGACGCCGTCGTTCCGCACCGGCTGTTTGCCGAGCGCGGCACACTGCGCCGCACGGCGAACGTGGCGTTCCGACTGCTGAAGTTCTCGCTGTTCGACGCGCCGCAGGAACAGGTGCTGCTCGTCGTGAACCACGAGCTGTTCGGCCACGGCGCCCGCCTGCGCGAACGGTTCGACGGCCCGATCGGCTACCGCATCCACGCGCCGCCCCCGTACGGGCGCGGAGGCGCCTCCACGTTCTTTGTCTTCGACCGCGCGCCGACGCACTACGAGCGCCTGGCCGTCAGCGCCGCCGGCATGGAGGCCGACGCGGTCGCGGCCGCGCTCGTCGCCCATCGCGCCTTTTCCGAGCGGCGCATCCGTGCGCGGGATGCGCTCCGCTATCTCGCGTTCGAGCTCGACACCCTTTCGTACGTCTCGAGCACCGATGACGATGAGGAACCCGGACACGACGTTGCGGACTTCCTCGAGACCTACAACGACCTCGCCGCCGCCACGGCCGCGCCCGGATTGACCTCCCGCACGCTGCGGCGCGAGGTGCTCGTCGGCCTTGCGAATCCGATGCTCGTGTATGCGGCCTACGGGATCGGCCGCTATCTGTGGAACGGCGCCACCCATGTCGGCGTCCCGGCGCTGTCGATCGCAGGCGTGCGATATCTCCCGATGGTCCGCTACCGCCTGGCGCCGTACGGCACCGAGTGGGCGCTCGTCAACGAGCTCGGCGGAGCCGTCCGGCCGACCGAGGTCGAGCTGCGCATCGGCCGTTCGCCGCATGCCACGCCCTGGGCCATCGGAATCCGGCAGCGGGAGCTGACGAGGTGGCGCGGGTGGGGGCTGGACGCCTCGCTCGAGATCTGGCGCCAACCGGGGCTGGCCGGAGCCACCGGCGAAACACCGATGACCAGCACCCGCCTTGGCGCCCAGGTCCGCGGCCGCGCCGAGCGGCCGCTGGTTCCCGTGTGGTTCAGCGCACACGCCGCAACGTTCATCATCGACGTCGGCGTCAAGGCTGCCGGGTTCGTGCCGGGCGAGCCCCTGCGCGCCGGCCTCGTGGCGCGAGCGGGAGTCGGCTTCCCGTTACAATAGGCGGCCTCGCATCAGGCCGCCATGGAAGTCCCACTGACACCGGTGGCGTTCGCGCGCCGCGCCCGCCGGCTGTACGCCGACCGCCCGGGGGTCGTCGACGGCCCGCTGCGGCTGACCTACGGCGACTTCTTCGACCGGTGCGACCGGTGGTCGTCCGCCCTGCAGTCGTTCGGGATCCGGCACGGCGACCGTGTGGTGTACATCGCGCCGAACACGCACGCGCAGCTCGAGTCGTTCTACGCGGTGCCGCAGATCGGCGCCGTCCTCGTCCCGCTGAACTATCGCCTGACGGCAGACGACTTCGCGTACATGATCAACCACTGTGGCGCGCGCGTCGTGTGTGCGCACGCCGATTACCTCGAGGCGGTCGACGGCGTGCGCGACGGCCTGACGACCGTCGAGCGCTTCGTCGCGCTGGAGGGCTCGAGGCCGGGCTGGATGGAGTACGAGACAACGCTGGCCGCGGCGTCGCCGGCGTTTGCGCCGGTGGAGATCGGCGAGCGCGACCTGTTGACCATCAACTACACGAGCGGCACGACGTCGCGCCCGAAGGGCGTGATGATCACGCACCGCAACGCGTACATGAACGCCGTCGGCACGCTCATCCACCAGCCGATGACTCCCGCGGACCGGTACCTCTGGACGCTCCCGATGTTCCACGCCAACGGCTGGACGTTCACGTGGATCGTCACCGCGGCGGGCGCCGCGCACGTCTGCCTGCGCAAGGTCGATCCGGCGGCCGTCTTCCAGCTCCTGGCGGCCGAGTCGGTGACGATGCTGTGCGCCGCGCCGACGGTGCTGATCTCGCTCGCCAACGCGCCGGAGGAGGCGCGCCGGCTGGCCCACCGCGGCGTGCGCGTGGTCACTGCCGGCGCACCGCCGTCTGCGGCCACGATTCAGCGGCTGGAGGAGGAGCTCGGGTGGACGGTGACGCACGTGTACGGCCTGACCGAGACGGCGCCGCTCATCACGGTCTGCGAGCCGCGGCCGGAGCATGCGTCCCTGTCGCTCGAGGAGCGCGCGACGATCAAGGCGCGCCAGGGCGTCGAGCTCGTCACCTCGGGCGAGCTGCGCGTCGTCGACGAGGCCGGCGGCGAGGTGCCGCACGACGGCGCCACGCTCGGCGAGATTGTCGTTCGCGGCAACGTGGTAATGGAGGGCTACTACAACGACCCCGAGGCGACGACAGGCGTCATTCGCGACGGCTGGTTTCACACGGGCGACGCGGCGGTCGTGCACCCGGACGGCTACGTCGAGATTCGCGATCGCTTCAAGGACGTCATCATCAGCGGCGGCGAGAACATTTCGTCCGTCGAGGTCGAAGGCGTGCTGATGCGGCATCCGGCCGTGCAGGAGGTCGGCGTCGTCGGCGTGCCGAACGAGCGCTGGGGTGAGGTGCCGCACGCCTTCGTCGTCTTGAAGCCGCAGCGGTCGGCAACGGCGGAGGAGCTCGTCGCGTTCGTGCGCGACCGGCTCGCGCACTTCAAGGCGCCCCACGGCGTGACCTTCATCCGCGAGCTGCCGAAGACCGCCACCGGCAAGATTCAGAAGTACGTGCTGCGCGGCGGCCGCGCGGCCATTGCCGCGCAGTGAGACGCCGTGATCCCCCGGCTCCAGGAGCTAGGTTACAAGACGGACGCCTCGTAGATGCCCAGGTAGCGGTGAAGCGGCGCCTCGTCGATCTGGATCAGATACGCCCGTTCCCTCGCCGATGCGTTCTGATGGCGGATCGTCGCGTGCGTGGGAGCGGCGAACACGTCGTCCTCTTCCCATCTGATCGTCTCGCCGTCGATCTCCGTCTCGCCCGAGCCCTCAACCACCAGATACGCGTGGCTCGTCGAGCGCTTCACTGGTCGTGACGTCTCGCCTGGACGCAGTGCCAGCGCCGAGAGACCGAGAATCCGCATGCAGTCGCGGCCGGTCTCAGGATTCGTATACGCCAGCTGCACCGGCTCGTCCCGTGCAACGATGCCCGCCAGGTCGTCAAGCGCGGCCCGTGTCGCGGACCATGAAAAACGCAGCAGCGGATAGTCGCCCGCGGCGCTGCCCAGGGCATCGTACGGCACCAGCCCGGCACGTCGTCGTGCGCCCAGGGCGTCGGGACCGCCCGAGATTCGCTGCCGGGTGCCTTCGACACAGTAGGACGCCTCGATGCCGCAGACGACCGGGGCGTCGAGGGCGTCGAGCCAGACCATGGGTCCGTCGCCCCTTTGTTCGTGCTGGTGCCAGCGTCCCGGCGGCGTGAGGATCACGTCGCCCTTTTCCATGGGGCAGTGCTCCCCGCCGACGACGGTCAGGCCCCCTTCGCCCTCGATGATGAAGCGCACCGCGCCGACGCTGTGCTTGTGATTGGGCGCTACTTCCCCGGGCAGCAGGAGCTGGAGTCCGAGAAAAATGCTCGCCGTTGCAAACGGCTGTCCCCCCAGGCCCGGGTTGGCCAGCATCAGGACGCGACGCTCCGCCTCCTCGATGCTGGTCAGCTCGCCCGCGCGCAGGAGCAGCGGGCGCAGTTCGCGGTAATGCCAGAGATGCGGCACCGTCCGGTTGATCGGGCGACCGTACGGCAGGATCCCGCGCAGGCTGGGCCAGAGCGGCATGGCGTGGCGCGCGGCGAGCTGCTCGACGTAGTCGGTCGGCAGTGCTTCTTTCATTGCAAGCTGTGGTGCCATGACAGGTCTCCTTCGGGCCGCGTGCACCCACGCATGCGCGCCGGTGGCCATATCCCGCGGCCGCAGGGGTAGTCGTCCCGGAAAATGCCCCGGGGTGTTGGCAAGATGCATGCCGAAGCAGATGCCGTGCACATCCACGCATGCGTCAGAGGGAGGAGGTGCTGCAGGGGGAAAACTCCCGGTGAGCGCGAAGAAACTCACGGGGACTGCCGAGGGCGACGCGCGGAGGCCCGGGTTCCCATAAACCATGATTCGGTCCTACAATGCGCGAATTCGCTGGTCGAACGCGGACTGGATTTGGAAGGTTCCGACAATGCGACATGCGCTGAATCCCATTTCGGTCCTGATGGTCGGGCTGTTGGCGGCGCTCGCCCGTCCGGCCGGCACGTCCGCGCAGAACAGTGCGCCCGGCGGGTGGCTGGTCCCCGACTGGAACAAGCCACCCATCACGGACGCGACCCGCAAGCCGGCGCCCCGGCGCAGCCTGGTCGGCATGTGGGGTCCCGCGGGCGGCCCCGGTGCAGGTACCCAGGCGAGCGGCGTGCAGTTGAAGCCGAACAACGGCCGGCCGGAAAACCAGCTCCCGTATACGCCCTACGGGCTGGAGCTGTACAAGTCCCACAAGGCACTTGAGGGCGCCGACGCGGTCATCGCCGGCCAGGACAACGACCCGCGGAATACCTGTGAGCCCCTCGGCGTCCCGCGCTACAACCACTACAACGTCCGGCTCACGCAGATCTTCCAGGACGAGTACAAGGTCGTCATCCTGTATCACTACGACAACCGCTGGCGCGTCATCTGGACCGACGGCCGCGAGCTGCCCACCGTGGTGGACGGCGGCGCTCTCATCGGCGGCGAGTTCCGGGAGCAGCGGTTCTTCGGCTACTCGGTCGGCCGATGGGTGGACGACTACACGTTCGTGGCTCAGACGGTGGGGACGATGCCGGAGGACCGCGTCTGGCTCGATTCGACGGGCCGGCCGATCGGCGACAAGGTCCGGGTGACGGAGACGTTCCGGCGCGTAGACCACGAGACGCTGGTGTGGTCGGAAACGATCGACGATCCTGAGGTCTACACGCAGCCCTGGGAGACGATGCGGCTCCCGATGCGGCTGCACGATCCGCGTACCGATTTGATGGAGTACTACTGCTCGCCGTCGGAGCAGGAAAACTACAATAAGGTGTTCGAGAACACCGCAACTCGCAAGGGGGCACAATGAGACGCGGACGCCTCGTCATGTTGGCCATTGCCGCCGGCCTGTGGCTGTCGCCTCCGGCGTGGGCACACCACAGCAGCTCGGCGTTCGATACCGGCAAGAAGGTGGTTCTGAAAGGCACCGTCAAGCAGTGGGTGTATTCCAATCCCCATTGCTTCCTGATGATCGAAGTCAAAGGCGAGGACGGCCGGGTCGTGGAGTGGGTGGCCGAAACGCAGGCGCCCAGCGTGATTTTCCCGGCCGGCTATCGCCGGGACACGTTCAAATTCGGGGAGCAGGTGACGGTCACGGTCGAGCCGTTCAAGGATGGCCGCCCCTTCGGACGCATCCTGCAGACGGTGCTGCCCGACGGCACCACGCTTGGCGTCGCAGGCTCGCCGCCCCCAGCGCCGGTCGCCGCACCATAGCGGTTTGAACATCATTCGGGAGGTACTCCATGCGTCGAACGCTCGTCTTCATCATTGCTGCCGTTGTCGCCGGAGTGGTTCTCGTCGGCGAACCCTCCGCGCAGCAGAATCGCCCCGGGTTCTTCGTCACCAGCGCGACATCGGGCACCGGCGACCTCGGGGGACTCGCCGGCGCCGACAAGACGTGTCAGCAGCTCGCGAAGGCGACCGGCGCCGGCAACCGCACCTGGCGGGCCTATCTCAGCACGAGCGGCCCCGGTGGCGTGAACGCCCGCGACCGCATCGGCAAGGGTCCCTGGTACAACGTCAAGGGCACGCTCATCGCGCAGAACCTCGACCAGCTGCACACCGATAAGGCGAACATCGACAACGACACCGCACTGGACGAGCAGGGGCGTCCCATCAACTCGCCGGGCGCGCCCAATCGCCACGACATCCTGACGGGATCGACGCCCGATGGCCGCGCGACCGACATGACGTGTAACAACTGGACCAGCAGCGGCGCCGGGACCGCCATGCTGGGGCATCACGACCGCCTCGCGTTCGGCAAGCCGGGCTCGTCGTGGAACTCGGCCCACCCGTCGAAGGGGTGCTCGGCGGAGAACCTCCGCGGCACCGGCGGGGCTGGCCTGATTTACTGCTTTGCCGCAGACTAATCGGTCCGGCTGAAGCCGGACGCTACGTTACGACGCGTACGTGGCGTCCGGCTTTAGCCGGACCAAGAAGTTTTAGACGCGAGGAGGATCTATGAAGCTTCTGACAGCGCTTGCGGCGCTGGTGATCGTGGCGGCCTACGCGGCTGCCGCGGGCGTGCCCGCGAAGGTCACCTACGTCCATCACGACAAGGTTGCCGCCGTCATGGCCAAGGGCGGCGCCATCATCGAGGATCCGGGCCTGCGGATCCTCGCCCAGCGCCGCGGCTCGGGCGAGGTTGAAGTGCACGACACCACCAACCACGTTTTCATCATCGTCGAGGGAGAGGCGACGATGGTCACCGGCGGCACGCTGGTGGATGCCCGGCAGACCGCGCCGGGGCAAATCCGCGCCAGGGACGTGCAGGGCGGCCAGACCTACCAGCTGACCAAGGGCGACGTCATCACGATTCCCGCCAAGACGCCGCATTGGTTCAAGGAAGTGCCGACCAAGACGGTTGCCTACTACGCGGTGAACATTGAGAACTAATCGGAGCCCAACCCGAGGGGAATCATGAGAACGCTGCTCTGCCTTTCGATCGTCGTCATCACGCTGGCGCTCGCGCGTCCGCTCGCATCCCAACAGGTCGGCGGCTCGGCGCCGGGACCGGCGGTCGAGGAGGTGCCGTTCATCTTTCTGCCGAGCCCGACGGTGCCGGACGCGGAAGCCGCCAGCCGGCCGATTCCGCGGCTGCCGGACGGCACCGTGGACCTCACCGGTCCCTGGGTCGGCGGCGGCTCGAACGTCGACATCGAGTTCGAGGGCGGATTGAAGCCGGGGGAACTGCTGCTGCTGCCGTGGGCGCGAGAGCTCAGGGACCAGCGGAACAAAGCCGATGAGCCCTACACGGCATGCCTGCCGATGGGCGTCCCCCGCGTCAACCCGTATCCGTGGAAGTTCGCGATGTCGTACACCCCGAGGGGGCTGACGCACATCTACGTGCTCCACGAGACCGGCGACGCCGGGGCGCACCGCGTCATCTACATGGACGGCCGGAAGCATCCAGTCGACCCGCTCCCGACGTGGTTCGGGCACTCCATCGGACACTGGGAAGGCGACACACTGGTCGTCGACACCGTGGGCTACAACGACAAGTTCTGGTTCGACAGCCGCGGGACGCCGCACACCGAGCAGCTGCACACGGTCGAGCGGTATACCCGCATCAACTGGGGACGGCTGCGCCACGTCTTGCTGCTCGAGGACCCCGGCGCCTTCTCGAGGCCGGTCACGCTCAACTTCATGGCGCGGCTGCTCCGCGCCGATCTGAAGACCGGCGGCGGCGAGCTCATGGAGTTTATCTGCCTCGAGGACAACCAGTACGGCGCCGCGTCCGGCATCAGGCCCGGTACGGGCACGAGCGTCAAGTAGCGCCGGCACACCGCACATGAGGGCGGGATCGTGGCGGATGGTCTTGCTCGCCAGCCTGGGCGGGACGCTCGAGTACTTCGACTTCATGCTGTTCGGGATCTTCGCCCGCCAGATTGGCGAGGCGGTGTTCCCGAGCGGCGATCCGCTCGTTTCGCTGATGCTGGCGTTCACCACGTTCGCCGTCGGGTACCTCGCGAGGCCGATTGGCGGGCTGGTCCTCGGCAGCCTCGGCGACCGGTTCGGGCGCCGGGGCGTGTTCCTCGCCTCGATCTTCATTGCGTCGGCCGCCACGCTCGGCATCGGGCTCGTGCCGAGCTACGCGACGTGGGGCATCACGGCCAGCATCATCGTGGTCGCGCTCCGCATCATCCAGGGGTTCTGCCTGGGCGGCGAGCTGCCGGGCGCCGTGACCTACGTCGTGGAATCGGCGCCGCGGCTCGCCCCGTTCGTGTGCAGCGTGGTGTATGCCTGCGTGACGATGGGCGTGGCGGTGGCCACGGGCATCGCGCTCGTCGTCGGCCAGGTGCTGACGCCCGGGGAGGCGGTGCAGTACGGGTGGCGCATCGCGTTCATCGCGGGCGGCGTGCTGGGGCTCGCCGGCTACTGGCTGCGCCGCTCGTTCGAGGAATCGGCGGAGTTCGAGGAGCTGAAGCGGATCAAGGCGGTCTCGACGCAGCCGTTCCGCGAGCTGCTGCGCACGCACCCGTGGCAGATTGCCGCGGCCTTGGCGGCGCAGTGTCTGACGGCGGGCTTCAACGGCCTGTTCTTCGCCCACATGTCGGCGTACCTGACCGGGGTGCTCGGCTACGACCAGCAGACGGCGGTCGTCGCGCAGACGTACGGCGTGGTGCTGCACGCGGCCCTCATTCTGGCGGTCGGGTGGCTCGCGATGCGCGTCGCGCCGCACCTGCTGCTGCGCGCCGGAGGGGTGATCCTGGCCGCCGGCGCCTACCCGTTCTACACGGCGCTCTCCAGCCGCACCATGGACCTGATGGTGCTGATGACCGCCGCGGCGGCGGCCGGGGCCTTCGCAAACGCCACCTTCGCGTTCGTCACCGCCAATCTGTTTGCCACGCGCGTCCGGTTCAGCGGCATCGCGATCGCCCAGAACACCACGCAGTCGATCTTCGGCGGCACGACGCCGCTCATCGCCACCGCGCTCATCGCGAGCCTGGGAACGGCGGCCCCGGCCCTGTATCTGATCGGGTGCGCCGTGATCACGTTCCTCAGCGGCGTGGCGGCCACCCGGTTCAGCAGCCAGATTGGTCGTTTGGAAAGGAGCACTGAGATGTCTGCGTCACGTTTCGCGAAAGTCTGGATCGCCGCGCCGATCGCGGCGTGGATCGCGCTGCAGGGGAGCGCCGTCTTCACGCAGGAGACTGCGCCGGTCAACAGCGGCGCCAACCCGTATCGCGCTATCCGCAACTGGGGAGAAGGGCCCCAGGGGCGGCCGTTTGGAGGCACGAACGGCGTCGCCGTCGACCGCGACGGCAGGTCTGTGTGGTCGGCCGACCGCTGCTCGGGACCAATCACGCCGGGCTGCCTGGGCACCAAGGCGGACCCGATCAACAAGTTCGATGAGTCGGGCAAGCGGCTCGCGAGCTTCGGCGGCGGCATGTTCGTCTGGCCGCATGGCCTCCACGTCGATCGGGACGGCAACGTGTGGGTGGCCGACTCCCGGACCGCGTCGCCGGAGGAGCTCAAGAAATTCCCCGGCGAGAAGAACAAGGGGAGCGTCGTCGTGAAGTTCAGCCCCGAGGGCAAGGTGCTGCTGACGCTGGGCAAGCCGGGGGTTGTCGGCAACCCGCCCGACGCGGTGACCGACCCCACCCATGTCCTGACCGATCCCTCCAACGGCGACATCTACGTCGCCGAGAGCCACACCGACGTCGAGAGTCCGAACCTCGTCGGCCGCATCTCCGTGTTCGACCGGAACGGCAAGTTCCTCCGGACGATCGGCCGGACCGGCACCGGGCCGGGCGAGTTCCGGACGCCGCACATGCTGGCGTGGGATTCTCAGGGACGGCTGGTCGTCGCGGATCGCCACAACCATAGAATCCAGATCCTCACCAAGCAGGGGAAGTATGTGGCGGAGTACCGGGAGTTCAGCCGTGTGAGCGGGCTGACCATCGACCGGAACGACATGATCTACGCGGCCGATTCCGAATCGGACGCGAAGCGGCATCCCGGCTGGCGCCGGGGCATTCGCATCGGGAGCGTCAAGGACGGCAAGGTGACGATCGTCATTCCGCCGCACCAGACCGAAGGCCCGGACGGCGCCGCGGGCGAGGGCATCGCGGTCGACGCCGCCGGCAACATCTTCGCGGCGGAAGCGACCGTGCGGGGCCTGACGAAGTACGTGCGGAATTAGCCGGTAGCCTGTAGCCGGTAGCCTGTAACCGGCTACCACCTACCGGCTACCACCTACTGGCTACCAGCTAGCGGCTACCGGCTAGCTTTTCAGGGCCGCGCGCGCCCGCTCCACTAAAGAACTGTCGCGGTGGCCACTGCCCTTGAGATTGAACACGCTTGTCGCCAGGAACTGATCGCGCCACGCCGGGCTGACGTTGAAATAATCCTCCAGCACTGCAGCGCTGAACTTGTAGTCGTGGGCATTGTCTCCCTTCAGGAAGATCAAACGCCGGGCGGCGTTCATCAGGTTCTGCACGCTGCCGCCGTCATTCAGATACTGGCGAACCTTCCTGGCAGCGTTCATGCGATTGGTGCTGACATCGCTCAAGATTTCTTCGATGGCCCCTGATTGCCGCTGGATCGCCAGCGGTGTCACGTCGTCGATTCTGATATTGGCGGCCTGAGCGTTCAACCTGGCCCGGAACATGGGTACGAAGGCACAGCTCTGCAGCAGCAGGAGCTTTTTCGTGCCTTCGTCGCTCGTGGCCTGGAAGCCGTAACGCAGCGCGTTGATGGAATCGACAGCGTGCACCATCACGATGGACGGCTGTCGCATCAGGAGTTCCCCGGCACTGACAAAGACCGCATCCCAAATGGACTGCGGCGACACGCCTCGCCCGATCAGCTCCACCGCCTTGTCGCACGCGTCGTTGTTGGACCCCGTGCGGAGGACGTCCAGCATGTCGTGAGTGGCGCCTTCGTCGAGTCTCCCGCCCATCCACCCCGGCCCCAATGTGGCGGCCATCCCCTGATTTCGCCGCCAGGGCCGATCGGCTTCGTCGTCGCTGAGCGCCGGGGTGGTGTTCTTGAGGTCGTGATGCAACAGGGCAAAGGCCAGCGAGCGCACGACGGGCTCGGCATGCTGCCAGCCGATGAACTGAAGCGTCCGCCAGCTGTTGGCGACGAAGATGGCTTTGTGACCGATGTCCCGGAAATCACGCGCGCCGAGGCGATAGAAGAACTCGTAGATCTCATTGGGTCGCGCCGATCGCACCAATCCGGCCGCGGCTCCGTCTGCCTTCTTTTCATCCCAGGCCTCCATGGCCTCAATGAAGGCTTGCCTCGCCTTGGGCGCCGGGGGCACGGTGCGCCCGTCCACAGGCGCCATTCGCCAGCCGCTGGCGCGTTGTTCTTCCGCCTGCGAATTCTTGAACTCGTCGAGCGCCCAGAAGATGGGCTGCCAACGATCACGCTCCGGCAGGGACAGGCTTGTCATGTGGGCCGCCTGCACCACCATCACTGCATGGAACTTGAATCCCACGGTGGGGCGCGGTTGCACGTTGCGGACCGCAGCCAGAAACAAGGCCGCCACGACCTGCTGATAGCTCGTGCCCTGGTGAATGCGTTGAGCCACTCGTTCCAGGAGATCCGATTGCAGGGTTTCCTCGATCAGGCGGACCAGCGGCTCGATCCCCGCGTCGAGCCGCACGAGCGGCGGGCTCACTTGCGCCTCCTGGGCCGGGACTGGCGGCAACCTCCTCAGAAATGCCAGACTTCCCAAACCCAGTGCGGTACCACCCACGGCTGCGGACTGAAGAAAGCGTCGGCGTGTCGTTCTCTCAGCCATGGCTTCCTCCGAACGGTTAACGACGTCCTGTTTGCCTGGTGTGGATAGGCGGCCAGTATCGCTGGTTCGTCGGATTTATTGCAAGCTAAGCGGTGCCTTTCATATCATCTGCGCGTCAGCGGGGAACGGAGGGTAACGGAATGCGCACGCTGCTCGTGGTCGTCGGCGCCGTTGTCGTGTCAGTTCCGGTGCTCGCTCAGGGAATCGTGTCAGGGCAAGGCGGGGGAGGCGAAGCCGTTGGCGTCCTCGGACCGGTCAACGCGCTCGGCCAGGAAATCGAGCGGCCGCCCGCCCCGGACGGCCCGCCGCCGCGGCTGCCCGACGGCAGGATCGACCTCGGAGACGGCCTCTGGATCGGCGGGGGGCCCGGCGATATGGCCTCCGGGCTGCCGAAGGGGGAGTTGCTCCCGCTGCTGCCGTGGGCGAAGGCGCTCATGGACGACCGCGCCAGGCGGCCGCAGGACGATCCGTATTACTGGTGTCTGCCGATGGGCGTCCCGCGCGTGACGCCGTATCCGTGGCGCTTCGTGCAGAACTACACCATCAAGCCGACGCACATGTTCATCTTGCACGAAGCGATCATCCACACCTACCGCCAGATCTTCATGGATGGACGCCCGCATCCGTCCGAGCTGGATCCGACCTGGTTCGGGCACTCGATCGGCGCATGGCAAGGGGACACGCTCGTCATCGATACGGTCGGCTACAACGACAAGTTCTGGTTCGACCGGAAAGGGACGCCGCACACCACCCAGCTCCACACGATCGAGCGGTTCACGCGCATCAACCGGGGGACGCTCGTCAACAACATCACCATCGACGACCCGGGCGCGTATTCCAGGCCGTTTACCGTGACGTTCAACGCGCGCCTCGCCCCTCCGGGCGACGAGTTGATGGAAAACTTCTGTCAGGAGAACAATCAGTTCGGCGTCGCGGGTGGGCACACCCATCCGTTTGCACGTCCGGAGCAGAAGTAGGTACGTAGCGTCCGGCTTCAGCCGGACCAGAGATCCCCGGTCCGGCTGAAGCCGGACACCACGTACGCCCGACTACCGGGTGGTCGACACCGGGCCGCCGCGCAGCTCGCGCATGTCGACCGTGTTCACCTGGTCGATGATCTTCGCGAACGCCCGCGCTGACTGCTCGAGCCCGTAGGCGGGTACCGCTGCGAGCGTGTCCATGTCGGTGTGGTACACCGTGTGGTCGATGATGTGGAAGCTCGGGGCGTCGGTGAAGACGCGACTGAGCTCGCCGCCGGGACGACCCTCGGGGCGCGAGTAGAGCGCGATCCCGTACTCCGTGAACGTCTTCAGCACGATCTCGCGCAGGCGGTCGCTGCCGCCGACGTACCAGCGCCGGGCGCTGACGTGGTTCGAGGTGATGAACGCCTCGCCCACGAGATACGTGGCCACCTGCGCCGTGTGCTCCAGGTTGATGAGGAGCGCCGTCTTCGCGAACATCGCCTGCATGTTGTTGTGGACCCAGCTGATGCCCGCCTGCTCGCCCGAGGGCGAGTGGTGCGCGGCCGTCGTGAAGAACGTCATCGTCCGGCGGCGCCCGGCCCGCGGCACCTTCGCGTAGTGCTCGGCGAGCGCCACCAGCGTCGCCATCCCCGACGCGTTGTCCATGGCGCCTTCGAAGAACGCGTCGGCGTGGGCCATCACCGCGATGTTCTCGTCGGTCGCGGGGTCCCCAACGCGCGGACTTTGCGCGTTGGAGTGCATCGTGCCCGGCAGCACCCCCCAGACGTTCGCCGTCTTCAGACCGGTGCGCGTCTCGACGTCCAGACGCAGGCGCACCGCCGGCGACTCCTTCCGCTCGATCAGCTCGCGGATCGCTCGGCCGTCCTGATCGCCCAGCATGAGCACCGGCACGCGCGCCGGCGGCGTCGTCCCGCCGCCCTGCGGCTGGTTGACCACGTTCCCCGGAAACCCGACGATGAGCAGGATGGCCGCGGCGCCGGCGTCTTCGGCGCGCCGCAGCGCGCCGAGCGTCAGCGCCGTGTTGCCGCGGCCGCCGGGATTCGGAAAGCCATAGAGGACCGCCGCCTTGCCCTTCACGCTGCGGTCCGCAAAGTCGGCCGCGGTGCCCATGCCGACCCAGACCGGCTCGAGGCTCACGGTCCCGCTGGTCCCGACGGAATTGAACAGCGGGAACGCCGTCGCGATGGGGACGGTCCGCCCGCCGCCCGCCGCCGTCACCTCCCACGACGTGGGGAACCACTGCGGCGGCAGGTCGAATTCCTGAATGCGCACCTGTTCGAGGCCGATCCGGCGGAACTCGGCCGCCGTCCACTCGTTGGTCATCCGCTCGTACTCGGTGCCGGCAATCCGTCCCCAGTACTGATTCCCATCGGCGCGGCTCTTACGGGAAATGGCGGTGACCTGATCGACCAGCGCCTTGATGCGGGCGCCGTCGAGGTCCTGATAGGCGACGTCGCCTGCCGGATACGGCCACCGCAGGAACTGGTCGTCGGCGAGCCAGTTCGGCGGGAGGTACGTGCCGCGCGGGAGGTCGGGCGCGGGATCGGTCAGGCGCCCTTCCTGCGCCTGTAGCGCGGGGGCTTCAGCCCCCGCGAGGGCGGCCGCCAGTACTCCGGCGGCGAGGAGGATGCGCGGTAGGACGTGCAGGTAGAGTTTCATAACGGAGGGAAGCCTACCACGGTAGAATGCGCCCGGGGGTGAGGTATGGCGACACGACTCATCCACGCAGCCGCGACCCTGCTGGCGGGTGCACTTGCCGCGTCGATGTCGGGCACAGCGGTCGCAGGTCAGGCCGGATCATCAACCAGAGACGGCTACCAGCGCTCGGCCGAGATCTTCGAGTTGAAAACCAGCGCCTCGCACGGCCCGCAGCGTGGCGAGGAGATCTACTACGTCAAGTGCTGGTTCTGTCATAACCAGCACGCTAAAACGGGCCCTCCGCTGAAAAACCTCTTCACACGCCGCACGCTCGCATCGGGCGCCGCGATGAGCGACCAGGCCGTGGTCGACAAGATTCGCGGCGGCGGCCCCGCCATGCCGGCCTATCGCTACACGCTCGGCGACGCCGATCTCGCCGATCTCATCAGCTATCTCAAGGACCCGAGCTGCTGCTTCGAAGGGACCGAGCCTCCGCCGAATCCGCGCTACCTGGCCGGCACGGCGACCGGTGCGCCGAGGGCGCCCGCACGCCGGACCCCCAACGCCAGGCTGCAAGGTGGCGCCCGCGGAACCGTGCGCATGGCCGGCGGCAACCCGCTCGAGGGGATCATGGTGCAGCTGATCTCGCCGGGCACGGCGATCCGGACAACGGTGTATACGAACGCCGACGGCCGGTACGAGTTCCCGGTGCTGGACGCGGGCACCTATACGCTGCGCATTGCGCGGCCGCTCGACTTCAAGCCGTACGTCAAGGAGGCCGTCCGGATCGACGGTGCCACGCGCCTGGACGACATCGTCCTCGAGCGGGTCAGCGACAAGGAGGTGCTGCCGCCCACCCGCGAGATTCTGGCGCAGCTGACCGGCGCCGAATGGATGCTGAACCTGCCCGGCACCGGCGAGGAGAAGCGGACGTTCTCGCTGACGTGCGGCTTCGGGTGCCACTCCTACCAGCAGATCTTCCGGACGCGCTACGACGAGGCTGCCTGGCGCCTGATCGTGCGGCGGATGCTGCGCGGCGCCGGGTCGCCGCTCATCAACATCCGGGAGCCCGGCCCCGAGACGCGGGGTCGCGCGGGACGGCATCTGCCGGAGGAAGAAGAGATCGTCATCAAGTGGCTCGCGCGGGTACGCGGGCCGGAGTCGGTCGATCCGCCGCTCCACTACCTGCCGCCGCCGCGCGGCGCGTCCACCCGGGTCGTCGTCACCGAGTACGAGCTGCCGCGGCAGCTCCTGGCACCGCACGACGTGCACGGCGACTCGCAGGGGAACATCTGGTACACGCCGCATCGAAGCCCGTACGTCGGCAGGCTGGATCCACGGACCGGCGCGGTGAAGGAATATCGCGTTCCCGATACGCCCGGCGCGCTGCCGGGGACGCATCGCGTCTGGGTCGACAAACAGGACGTGGTGTGGTTCTCGGAGAACTGGGCGCACAACCTGACGCGCTTCGACCCGAAGACCGAGCGGTTCCAGCAGTTCCACCTCGACACGGGCGACCCGATCAATTCACCGGGATTCAGCAACTTCCACATGGACGCCAGCGGCTACGTGTACGAAACCATCAACCGCGGCGTGGTCAGAATTGACAGCCGCAGCGGCAAGATCGTGCAGCACTTCCCGTTCAAGCGGCTCGTGAGCACGTACGACAACATCGTCAGCATGGACGGGCGCTACTGGTCGGGCGGACAGACCGGCACCGGCCTCCTGGGTCTGCTCGACATCAAGACGGGCAGTCTGTGGGAGTTGGACACGCGCACCCCCGTGTCGAGCCCGGCGCGCGGCGGCTTCGATGTCGACGGGAACGCGTGGTTCGGCGGGCGCGGCGGGATGCTCATCAAGCTCGACCCGCGGACGCGCCGCATCACCGAGTACTATCCGCCGATTCCGTACGTCACCTTCTATGAAGCGATGCCGGACAGAAACGGCGAGGTGTGGGCCGGAGCGCTCCATGCGGGCCGGTTCGTGCGGTTCAACCCGCGCACCGAGCGGTGGATCGAGTACATGATGCCCGAGCCGTACTCGCACAACCGACGGACGTGGATCGACAATTCAACCAATCCGGTCACGGTCTGGTACGTCGACCACAACGGCTACCTGGTGCGCATCCAGCCGCTGGAGTAATTCTCTTCAATGCCCAATGCCCAATGCCCAATGCCCAATGCCCAACAATTTAAGCATTGAGCATTGAGCCTTGGGCAGCGATCAGAAATCGACGAGCCGCGTGTTCGGTAGCGCAGCCGCAGGCGTTGTAGGCACAGGGGCTCGTCTCGGCGCCCCGGTGAGCACCCCCGATGGAAGCAGCGCTGCGGCCGCAACTGGCATACCTTCACCGCCCCGGGGGGACGCGCTATCATGTCACCCTTCCATCACGACGATCGTCGGGCACCCTGACGGCTATGGATGCGCGGGGCCGCCGCTGTCAAAGCGCGCCACCATGCCCCAGGCGCCTTCCTGCATGGAGCGGGCGACGAGCTGCTTCATCCGCTCGATCTCGGCCGACGTGGCCGCGCGCGACGTGTAGCCCATCGCGACGCGCCGCACGGTCTGATACGAGACGTACGCGATCAGGTTCATCGAGATGCCCTGACGCGACAGGCGCTCGAAGTAGCCGGTGAAGGTCGTCCAGTCCTGCTGGATGCCGCTCTCGCCCCCCTCCGGCTCCAGGCCGTCGCGCGGAGCGACCGACGTCCCCTCGCCGGTGACGTCGATCGTGACGCCCTGGCGCACCTTGCTCTGCGCCGTGCCGTCCTGCAGGAGCGTGAGGTCCGAATGCGTGTGCAGATCGATGAAGCCCGGTGCGACCACGAGCCCGGAGGCGTCAATCACGCGCCGCGCGGGTGCGTTCCCGAGCGGGCCGACCGCGGCGATCCGGCTGCGGCGGATGCCGACGTCGCCGGAAAACCACGGGTTCCCGGTGCCGTCGACGATCCGGCCGCCCCGGATCAACACGTCGTACGGCTCGGGCGCGGTCTGCGTATACACGGCAACGGCGCAGGCGGCCAGCGAGACGGCCACCAGCAGCAGCGCAGCGCGGCACTTCATCGACATGCGGGTCCTCCTCGTCGGCGCCGATCATATAATGCGCGCGCGAAAGAGGCACTCATGAGACGACTTGCCGCCGCCGCGCTCCTCGTCCTCGCGTGCGCCGCCCCGCTTGCCGCGCAGACGACCATCTTCACGACCCGCGACTACCGCCAGGATCGCGACCGATGGACGGACCCCGCGTACTATCTCTACAACACGGCGCGGGAGCTGACCGACATGCAGGTGGAGAACCGCTTCGGTCAGAAGGGGTCGGGCGCCGACAAGTACGACATCCGCAGCCCGTATCCCTTCAAGACGTCGTCAGAGCACTACGAGGCGTGGCGGAAGAAGGCGAACGGCGGCACGAAGCACACGTTCGCGACATTGCCGGACTGGGACGGCATGTGGAACGCGGGGCGCACGTGGCTCGACAGCAACGATCTCCAGGCGAGCACGATGGCGGCGGCGCTGACGCCGCAGTACCGTGAGTACTACGTGCAGCAGGCGAAGGCCGAGGCGGAGGGGCGCCACTGGTGGGCCGCGGCGTTCTGCCTGCCCGACGGGTTCATCCGGAGCGTCTCGCGCGGGCCGCAGCAGTTCTTCATCCGGCCGTCCCAGGTACTGATGATCACCGACCAGCTCGTGGCGACGCAGGTGCGGTGGATTCACACCGACGGCCGCGGCCACGTCCCCGAGCGCGAGCAGTTCGCGCAGTGGATGGGGGAGTCAGTTGGGTTCTGGGACGGCAACGCGCTCGTCATCCACACCAACCAGATTCGCCAGTGGAATGCGACGCACTCGCTGTTCGAGTGGAGCGACCAGATGACAGCGGTCGAGCGCTACGAACGGATGGGTGACGAGATCGTCGGCGAAATCACGCTGTACGATCCCGTCGCCTTCCTCCATCCGCTGCACGCGCGGCTGCGGTTCGCGCGCGACAAGGGCAGCGACCGGATGGTCTACAGCACCTGCACCGACACGAACGGGCCGTCGAGCAAGATCTTCGTGCGGCCCGACGGCGTCGTCGACGAGCGGGTCCCGGGGGACCCGCTCTACTGGGATCCGACCGATCCGCGGCCGTGGGCGAAGCATTATGCGATAGGCGAGAAGCGCTAAAACACCCAGCGCACCCCGATCTGCGCCTGGCGCGCCGGTGTGCGCGTGGTCGTAATACGCCCTGCCGTCGGGTTCGGCCGCCCGTCGATGAAGACCACCATGTCCGGCGTCCCAAAGTTCGTTCGGTTGAAGAGGTTGAACGTCTCGATCCGGAACTGCAGTCGTCCCCTGCCGACCTCGACGTTCTTGAACACCGACAGGTCAACGGTGGCGAGCCCCGGCGATCGGACGGTGCCCTTGCCGAGATTCCCGAAGTAGCCGAGACGGGACGGGGTGAACTGCGAGATGTCGAACCAGCGCTCCGGATCGCCCGTGACCGGATTGCTGTTGCCGCCCGCAATCAGGTCCGGCCGGAGGTTCTCGTCGTCCCCGAGGCGCGTCGCCTGGGCATCGCTCAGCTCCTCGACCGACAGCGGGTAGCCATCCATGAGCGAGATGATGCTGTTGATCTGCCATCCGCTCGCCAGCGCGCGCGCGGCGCCCGTAAGGTTCCGGCCGAACGGCAGCTCGTACGAGACGTTCGCCGAGAACACTTTCGGAATGTCGTAGGCGGCAGGCCCCTTCTTCAGGTGCATGTCGTAGCCGTAGATGCCGCGCTGGCTCTGCGGCAGCTCGTCGCCGTTGCTCGTGACACCCGATCCTTCGTCAATCGCTTTCGAGTAGGTGAACGACGCGCCCATCTGCAGGCCGTCGCTCAGGCGGCGCTGGACGGCGAGCGAGCCGCCCTGGTACCACAAGTCGGCATCCGAGTATTGGATGCGCATCTCGCCGAAGTTCGGATTGATGAGCGGGCTGTTCGGCGGGAAGTACTTCTCGCCGGCCGGTTGCGCCGGCCATCCCTCCCACTTTCTCAGATTCGCCAGCGTCTGGTGCCACAGGTGAAAGCCGCGCGTGCCCGTGTAGTCGGCCGATACCACCCAGTTCGTACCCAACTGCCGCTGAACGCCGGCGCTCCACCGGTAGTACGTCGTCTGGTCCAGCTCGTACTGCATCGTCCGGATGTTCGGCCGCGCACCGGCACGGCTGAGCTGCGTGGCAAACGCATTGGGGAAGTTGATGCCGCTCCCTTCGATCCGGCCCACCAGCGTGAACGGCGGCAGCTCCTGGAGCGAGGTGCGGATGTTGTAGAGCATCGGGTGCTCGTAGAAGATGCCGAAGCCGCCACGGATTGACATGCGTCCTTCCTGCGGCGCCCAGACGACGCCGACGCGCGGGCTGACGGACTTCGCCGTCGGGTTCTCGAAGAGCGGCCCGATCGTCACGTTCGGGTCGGTGAAGCGGATCAGGTTCGAGCTCTTGCCGTCGACTTCGGTCGGCACCGACGCGAACTCGTAGCGGAGGCCCAGGTTCAGGGTGACGTCGCTCCGCACCTGCCAGTTGTCCTGGAAGTACACGCCCAGGAGGTGCTGGCGGAGGTCGCGGTACGGATCGTCACCGCCCGGCACCATCACGTCGAAACGCCGTACCGTGGCGGTCAGGAGGCTCTCGAGGTTGCGGAACTCGTAGATGCCGTTGCAGCCGCGCGTGCAGGAGTTGATGTCGTACCGGTAGTAGGTCCACTCGCCTCCGAGGCGGTACGAGTGATTGCCCCGGATGAGCGAGTAGCCTTCCTTGATCGCGTACGCCCGCTGCTGGTACGTCGTCGGGTCGACGCGAAAGCCGAGCGACGTCAGCACGCCCGGCACGTCGATCTGGCCCATGCGCTGGCGATCCGGGCGGAAGAGCAGCCCCTGGCTGGCAAAGTCCCGCGTGGTCAACGGAAGCTCGCCCGCCGGCTCGCTGTCGCTGTAGCCGAAGTGCAGCTCATTGAGCGATGCCCCGCTCAGCACGGCGGTCCACTTCGAGCCGAACACGTGCTTCGTGCTGCGCGTGCCGGTTTGGGCAATCCCGCTGGCGGACGGCTGGCCCGTGACGTCGTACATGATCCCGAAGGGAGACCTCTCACCGCGGTCGAAGTTGTACGTCCCCGAGAGTGTGTGGCCGCCCGCAGCCTGGTAATCGATCTTGCCCAGCACGAAATCGTTGTCGGTGGCCTGGCTCAGTGCTCCCGCGATCAGCACGGTATCGCCGAAGTCCTGCACGATCGAGTTACCCTGTCCCGGGACTGGATAGAGCGCGAGATAGGGGGCCATGGCTGGACTGACGGCCACGATACGGCCGTTGGCGAGCCGGCCCTGCCGGGCATTCACGCTGGGGACCAGCGCCGTGTCCGTCTTGCCGAGATCATCGCGGAGCCCCTCGTAGCTTCCGAAAAAGAACAGCTTGTTGCGCGCGATCGGGCCGCCCAGCGAGAAGCCGAACTGGTTGCGTTCGAAATCGGGCTTCGGCTGTCTGAATTGCTTGTCGAAATAGTTAGCCGCGTCGAGCGCGTCGTTGCGGTAGAACTCGAACACCGAGCCGCTGAACGTGTTGGTCCCCGACTTCGTCACCGCGCTCACGATGCCGCCCGCGGCGCTGCGGTACTCGGCCGAATAGTTGTTGGTGACGATCTGAATCTCCTGCACCGTCTCGGCGCCCATCATCGCGCCGGACGACCCCTGCGCATTGCCGGATAGGTCGGCATTCGAGACGCCGTCGAGCAGGTACAGGTTCTGTGTGCCGCGCGCGCCGGCGACCGTGAACTTGTCGCCCATGCCGCTGAAGACGCCCTGGCTGCCCGACGACGGGACTCTGATGACGCCCGGCTGCAGGTAGGTGAGCTGCGTCAGGTCGCGGTTGACGAGCGGCAGGTCCTCGACGCGCCGCGCATCGATCAGGTTCGACACCGTCGCCGACGTCACCTCGACCAGCGGGGCGGCGCCGGTGACGATCACTTCCTGCGACACGCTGGCGAGCGGCAGCATCAGCTCGACCACGATCGTCCGCCCCACCGTGAGCTGGAGGTCGCGGCGGACGGCCGTCCCAAACCCCTGCAGCGCGGCAGTGACTTCGTACTGGCCGATCGGCAGGTTCGGCGCCTCGAAGCGCCCGTTGTCGTTGGCGAACACCGTCCGGACGAGGCCGGTGCCGACGTTCCGGACGTTCACCTCGGCGCCCGGCAGCGTCGCCTTGGTCTGGTCGATGACCGTCCCGCTGATGGTGCCGGTCGTCAGCTGCGCGAATGCGGGGACGTGCCACACCAGCATGGCGAGCAGCACGAACCCGAAGACCCGGCGAACAGTCGTTCCGTTGCTCACGGCGCTCTCCCTCTCCGTTGGTGTCATTGGCTGCCTCATTCAATGAACGGCGACTTGCCCCGCGAAGGGGGCATCCCGCGCACCGGGGCGTAAGCCTGCAACGGGGAGCGGCATTCCGTCAAGCCGGTCAGTTCGTGACTGGCCGGTCCTCGACAGCGCCGGGCCGCCGGCCGGAGCATGGCGCCGGTGCGCCAGATTGCCGCCGCGTCTGCGCGGGTGACCACGTTCTGGCTGTGGGTGCCGGTGGGATCCGACGAGCCGATCTCCTCGTCGGTCACCTTGGTGTCAAGAAGCGTAGAATCTGCCGGGAAGGAGCCGTTGTCGTGACCCACCGCGTCGCTCGCTGGATGCTGCCGTCGATCGTCGTGGCACTGATCGTTTCGGGACTGGAGGTGCCCGCCTTCGGCCAGCGTCCGTACTACGCGACGCCGCCGCCCGAATCCGGGCCGGTGCCGATCGAGCCGTACGACGAGTTTGGCGGCTGCTCGGAGGAGCCCGCCGTGCTGCAGCGCTGCGGGCTCGAAAAGGCGAAGACGTTCAATCCGCCGCGGACGCCGGAGGGCGTACCGGATTTACAGGGCTTCTGGGCGCGCATCGGCGCGCGCACCGCGAACAACATCGAAGAGCACCCCGTGGGGTACGACGGCACCGGCGGAAGAAGCCTCATCATCGACCCGCCGGACGGCCGGATTCCCTACCAGGCGTGGGCCAAGGCAAAGGTGGAGAACCACTGGGACACGTACTGGAATCCGATCCAGCAGTGCATCCCCGATACGCCGCCAAGGGAGTCGTACACGGCCGGCGCCATTCAGGTCGTACAGACCCCCGGCTACGCCTTCATCATGACTGAACAGGTCGGCACCTACCGCGTGATCCCGACGACCCCTCGGCCGCACATCGGATCGAACATCCACCTCTATATGGGCGACTCGCGCGGCCGGTGGGAGGGGAACACGCTCGTCGTCGACGTCACCAACGTGAAGGACCGCGTGTGGCTCGACCACATGGGCAACACGTTCAGCGAGTCGGCTCGCCTCGTCGAACGCTTCACGCTGTTCCACCAGGACGTGATTCTTTACGAGGTGACGATCACCGATGCCACGGTGTTTACCCGACCCTGGACGATGGCCTTCGGGTGGCGGCGGAACCGGACGCCTGGCTTCCAGTTGATGGAAAGCTCGTGCTGGGAGGGCGTCCAGGGGTGGCTGCAGCTGTTCGGCAGTCAAAAGGCGATGTACCGGGGCGGCTTCACGAAATAAGAGGCGTAGAATCAGCCGCCAGGAGCCGTTGCCGTGACCCACCGCGTCGCCCGCTGGATGCTGCCGTCGATTGTCGTGGCACTGATCGTTTCGAGACTGGAGGCGCCCGCCTTCGGCCAGCGTCCTGACTACGTGTCGCCGCCGCCCGGATCCGGGCCGACACCTATGCGGCCGTACGGCGAGTCGGGCGGCTGCTCGGAGGAGCCCGCCGTGCTGCACCGCTGCGGGCTCGAGAAAGCGCAGACGTTCAACCCGCCGCGGACGCCGGACGGCGTGCCGGACTTGCAGGGCTTCTGGGTACGCATTGGCGCGCGCAACTCGGACAACATCGAAGAGCACCCGCAGGGACGAGAAGGTCCCGGCGGCAAGAGCCTCATCGTCGACCCGCGGGACGGGAGGATTCCGTATCAGCCGTGGGCCAGGGCAAAGGTGGAGACGTACTGGGACACGTACTGGAGTCCGATCCAGCACTGCATGCCCGATACCCCGCCGAGACAGGCGTACACGAACGGCGCTTTCGAGGTCGTGCAGACCCCCGGCTATGTCTTCATCATGGCCGAACAGTACGGCACCTACCGCGTGATCCCGACGAGCCCTCGGCCGCACATCGGATCGAATATCCGCCTCTACATGGGCGACTCGCGAGGCCGGTGGGAGGGGAACACGCTGGTCGTGGACGTGACCAACGTGAAGGACCGCATGTGGCTCGACCACCTCGGCAACACCTTCAGCGAGTCGGCCCACATCGTCGAACGCTTTACGATGTTCCACCAGGACGTGATTCATTACCAGGCGACGATCACCGATCCCACGGTCTTCACCCGACCGATGACGATGGCCTTCGGGTGGCGGCGGAACACGACGCCTGGCTTCCAGATGCTGGAGAGCGCGTGCTGGGAAGGCGTCCAGGGGTGGCTCAAGCTGTTCGGGAATCAAAAGGCGACGTACCGAGGCGGCTTTACGAAATAAGACCGGTCCCTCCAGGTTTTATGGAATCGGCGCGGAAGGGAGGCGTCGCGTGGGTCTTCACGTTGCTCGCTGGGTCCTGCCGTTGATCGTCGTGGCGCTGATGGTCTCGGGGCTCGAAGTGCCGACGTTCGGCCAGCGTCCGTACTACGTGACGCCGCCTCCCGGGTCCGGACCGACGCCGATGCGGCCGTACGGCGAATCAGGCGGCTGCTCGGAAGAGCCCGCCGTGCTGCACCGCTGCGCGCTCGAAAAGGCGAAGACGTTCACTCCGCCGCGGACGCCGGACGGCGTACCGAACTTCCAGGGCGTCTGGTTCCGCGTCGGCGCGCGCAACGCCGAGAACATCGAGGAGCATCCGGAGGGGCATGACGGGTCGGGCGGGAAGAGCCTGATCATGGACCCGCTGGATGGACGCATCCCCTACCAGCCCTGGGCCAAGGCGAGGGTGGACACGCACTGGGCCACCTACTGGAATCCGGTTCAGCAGTGCATGCCTGACACGCCGCCGCGGCAGGCGTACAGCGCCGGCGCCTTACAGATCGTGCAGACGCCCGGCTACGTCTTCTTCATGACGGAGCAGCTCCGCACCTTCCGTGTGATCCCGACGACCCCTCGGGCGCATATCGGATCGAATATCCGTCTGTACATGGGCGACGCGCGCGCGCGCTGGGAGGGAAACACGCTGGTCGTCGAGGTCATCAACGTGAAAGACCGCGTCTGGCTCGACCACATCGGCAACACCTTCAGCGAGTCGGCCCACATCGTCGAACGCTGGACGATGTTCCACCAGGACGTGATTCATTACCAGGCGACGATTACTGATCCGACAGTCTTCACCCGGCCGTGGACGATGGCGTTCGGGTGGCGGCGGAACACGGAGCCGGGCTTCCAGCTGTACGAGAGCGCGTGCTGGGAAGGCGTCCAGGACGGCCAGCGGCGCCTGAAGAATGAGTTGAGGGTGTACACCGGCGGCTTCGGGAGATGACCGACGGCGCCTCCAGCGGGCCGCACGATCGGCCGATAGATAGGAATGATCCCCTTGGGTATGATGGGGTCGCGCCCACGATGCGGACGCCGGTAGTTCTTACGCTCGCGCTGGCTGCGTTCCTTGCCGCTCTCACGAGCGCCGTCAGGCCGTCGCCCGTGCACGCGCAGGCGGCTGGCGGCGCCGACGACCTGCTCGCGGCGGAGCTGGCGTACGCGCACGTCCGCGCGCGGCGCGATGACGACGTGGTTGCGCTGCAGCATTTCAGGCCCGGCTACTCGTTCTGGCAGCACATCTTCAACATCCCCGACGGGCACATCGCGTTCGGCAACGCATCGGACGGCCGTCTGCTGGCGGTGTTTCCGACGCGGGGTGACTGGTCGCGCGAGGGCACCTGGAACGATCCTGCCCTCGCGAACCTCCTGGCCGGGCGCCGCCTGCCGCGGAACCTCGACCAGCGGCGTGATCTGGTGGCGGCGCTACTCGAGCAGGCGGCCGGCCCGGTCGTGCACAACCCGACGCGCGGGCTGTTCGTGCTGCCGAACGCCAGCCGCTACGGCGCGTTTCTCCAGGAGTGGGGGGCAATCTACGAACGGTTCGGGGTGCCTGCGGACATCGGCCTGGCGCAGGCCGTCGTCGAGTCGGGGCTGAGCCCGACGCGGCGATCGCCGGCGCGGGCGGTCGGGTTCTGCCAGTGGCTGCTCGGCAACTGGCGCCGGCTCGATCGGCTCACGCCCGACGTCCTCGAGGCGTACAACCAGACGACCCAGGCCGCCTATTGCGCGGCGTACCTGACGGTGCTCGCGACGAAGTACGGCTCGTTCATCCCCGCGCTCTCGGAGCACCACAGCGGCGGCACCAACATCGGGCGGACGCTCATCAACGGCGAGCGCCTTGGCGGCGAGGACGTCCGCGAGCGGTATTTCCTCGGCTCGCGGCTGGCGCGCGACCTGCGGCAGATCTCGCTGTACGGATACCGTGAGCTCTACCGCACCTACGGACCGCGGTCGTACTACTACGCGGAGATGGTGTTTGCGAACACGGCGACGGTGGCCGCGCTCACCGCGTCGATGCCGCAGGTGAAGATCTACGCGATGCGCACGCCGCGCGCGATTCCGCTCGCCGAGATCACGCGGCGGACGAAGCTCCCGGTGGACGAGGTGCGGCGCTATAACCCCGCGCTGCGCACGCGCGTCCCGGCGGGCGCCACGCTGTACCTGCCGATGTACGTCGAGCAGTTCGGGCGCGACGTCTCCTTCTGGCACCGGCCGCCCCACCCGGCGTTCACGGCGGTGCTCAACGAGTTCTTGCGGCTCGATGCGGGGGAGGAGCAGTGGGACGACCGCGCGTTCGAGCCGGTGCTGCAGCGGTTCGAGGAGCGCTTCCGCGAGACGAACACGGACGAGGGCCGCATCATGGCTACCGTCCTCGCCTACGCGATGGACGAGACGTACCTGAGCCGGCGCGGCGCCATTCTGGCGGAATTCCGGACGAGCGACGCGATCCAGCGCCTGTTCGACCGCGCCGTCCTCGCCCTCGGCGTGAGCGGCCCGATTCGCGCATCGCTGGACGACGCGTCGCTGCCCGACTCCGATTCCGGCGACAGCGCGTCGCGCTGAGCACTCTTTTGATGGCCCGTGCGATCCGCTGACGTCTGTCGGTTTGACTCTCTGCTGCACTCCTGTACACTCGCCGTATGGAAGTGCTCCTGCCGCCGGACCTACAGGCCAAGCTCACGCGGATCGCCCGCGAGCGCGGAACGGATGCGCAGGCGTTGGCCCGGGAAGCCATCGAACGGCTGGTCGACTACGACGATTGGTTTCTGCGCGAAGTCGAGAAGGGCTTGTCCCAGATCGAGCGCGGCGAGACGCTGAGTCATGAAGCGGTCGGCGCACGCCTTGAAAAACGCCTGACCGAAAAGCCGGCGCCTCGCTGATGCAGCTTCGCTGGACCGACGAAGCTGCTGACGATCTCGAACGCATCGCCGACTACCTTCTGATTCACGCGCCAGGCCGGGCCGAGGAACTGATACGGGCCGTTTACGACGCGCCTGCCACCCTCCTCGCATTCCCAAATCGCGGCCGCCCTGGAAAGAATTTCACAACGCGTCCGGCAGGAACCCCGTGAGTCGTCACTGACATACTGTTTCGCTCAGGCGACGGACCAGTGAAGAGGCCAGATGAAGACGACTGCTATTATCACAATGCTGCTCGTGTTTCTTGCAGCGGACGTTGCTCGCGGTCAGGCTGCATCTGTCGGTCGGGGCTTCGTCTCGGTCAATGGCGCGTATCAGATCACAACGAACGACTTCACTGATGGCGCGGTCAAGCGCGAGCACGCCGAGGATGGCCGCTTCGATGCGACGTATGCAGTGAAAGGCGGCCCTGCCTTCGACATTGCTGGCGGGGGCATGCTGTGGCGTCAGCTTGGAGTCGGCGTTGGCGTGAGCCGGTTCTCGGTGGCGACGCCCAGTTCGCTGAGTGCGACCATTCCGCACCCCTTTTTCTTCAATCGTCACCGATCCATTCGGGCCGATATCGCCGATCTGCAGCGAGAAGAGCTGGCGGTGCTACCCGTATGACGAGGCGTCGTTCGGGTCGGGAACGACGACCACCGCTGATGCATCGAAAATCGGCTTCAATGCCGGCGGTGACGTTGCGTTCTTCTTCACGAGACAACTGGGTGTAGGCGCGACCGTGCAATTCGCGGGTACGTCGCTCGATCTGCCCGGTGCAGGCGGCAGTTCGCAGGAGGTGAAGGTCGGCGCCGGGCAGGTGGGCGGCGGTCTGCGTCTGCGCTTCTGAGCGCCCGTTGTGGCGACGCGGGCTTACTCGCCCGCTCTGTTCGGGTGCCCGGGCGCGAGCCAAGAGATCCAGCCACGGTCCGGCTGAAGCCGGACGCCACGTACTCACACCAGCTCGCCGAACCAGCCGCGGCGCGCCAGCGCCTTCACGATTTCGACCACCGGTACGATCGTGAACGCGAGCGCGACTGTCAGCAGCCAGTCGGCACCCGTCAGGCTGAAGGTGCCGAACGCGCGCTGGAAGAACGGCACGTACACGATGCAGCAGAGCAGCAGCAGCTCCCACCCGACGGCCGTGTTCAGCCAGCCGTTGGCGAGCGGCCGGTGGAGCACCGACAGGCGGTCGGAGCGGCAGTTGTAGGCGTTGAAGAACTGGATCAGGACGAGCGCGACGAAGGTGATCGCCATCACTTCCTCGACAGGGCGCCCCGCTTGCAGCAGCCACGTGAAGAGCGTCATGTTCACGAGCGCCGACCAGAGTCCGGCGACGAGCAGGATCGTCACGACCGGCCGGGTGAAGACGCCGATGCGCGGGTTGCGCGGCTTCCGCCGCATCAGATCGCGCTCGGGGGGATCGACCGAGAGCGCCAGCGCCGGGAGGCCGTCGGTCGCCAGGTTCACGTAGAGGATCTGCACGGCCGTGAGCGGCAGCGGCAGCCCCGCGATGACGGCGCCGGCCAGCAGCACGATCTCGCCGACGTTACACGACAGCAGGTACATCAGGTACTTCTTGATGTTGCCGAAGACGATCCGCCCTTCCTCGACGGCGGCGACGATGGTGGCGAAGTTGTCGTCGAGGAGCGTCATGCCCGCGGCTTCCTTGCTCACGTCGGTGCCCGCGATGCCCATGGCGATGCCGACATCCGCCTTCTTGAGCGCCGGCGCGTCGTTGACGCCGTCGCCGGTCATTGCCACCACCTCGCCGCGCGCCTGCCAGGCGTCGACGACCCGCAGCTTGTCGGCCGGCGACACGCGCGCATAGACGGCGATGTCGGCCACGTCGCGTCTGAGGTCGTCGTCGCTCATCGCCTCGAGGTCGCGGCCGGAGATGACGCGGCGGCTGTTGAGCAGGCCGAGCTCGCGCGCGATCGTGCTCGCCGTCAGCGGGTGGTCGCCGGTGACCATGACGGGGCGGATGCCGGCCGCCTCGCACGTCTGCACCGCCGCGCGCGCCTCGGGACGGGGCGGGTCCATCATCGCCACCAGGCCGAGGAGCGTCATCCCCCCCTCCGCGTCCTGGATCGTGGCGCTCTTCTTCCGCGCGATCGCGAGCACGCGCAGCCCGCCTGCGGCCATGCGATGCTCGATGGCGCGGATCGCCTCGCGCTGCGGCTCGGCGAGCGGCGCCTCGCCGTCGGCCAGGAGCTGCCGCGTGCACGAGGGCAGCAGCTCGTCGGCCGCGCCCTTGGAGTACGCGACGATGCCGCCGGACGTCGTGTGGAGGGTCGTCATCCGCCGCCGCTCGGACGTGAACGGGATCTCCGCCGTGCGCGGCTCCCGGGCGTTGAGGTCGATCGGGTGGAGCCCCGCCTTGACCGCCGCCACGACCAGCGCGCCCTCGGTGGGGTCGCCTTCGATCTGCCAGCGGGCGTCGCGCATCACCAGGCGGGCGTCGGAGGCGAGCACCGCCGCGCCGAGCAGCGCCCGCACGGTCGCGGGCGGATCGACGGAGCGGCCGCCATCGAGGATGTGCCCCGTCGTCGGATCGTAGCCGGCGCCGGCCAGCTCGAACATGCGGTCGCCGGCGTAGATCTGCCGCACCGTCATCTCGTTGCGCGTGAGCGTCCCGGTCTTGTCGGAACAGATCACCGACGTGCTGCCGAGCGTCTCGACGATCGGCAGGCGGCGCACGAGCGCGTTGCGCCTGACCATCCGCCGGACGCCGATCGCCAGCGAGATCGTGACGACCGCCGGCAGCGCCTCCGGCACGACCGCCACCGCCAGTGCGATGCCGAACAGGAACATCTCGATGACCGGCAGCCCGCGCGCCAGCCCGATCGCGACGACGAGGGCAACGACCACGAGCGCCGCCTTGCCGAGCGTCGCGCCGAGCCGGTCCAGGTTTTCCTGCAGCGGCGTGCGGCTCGCTTCGACCGTCTCGACCATCTGCGCGATCCGGCCGAACTCGGTCGACATGCCGGTCGAGACCACCACCGCCTGGCCGCGTCCGTGCACGACCATCGTCCCCGCGTAGGTGAGGTTCCGCCGGTCGCCGAGCGGCAGGCGGGCGTCGTCGAGCGGCGCCGTCGTCTTCTCGACTGCCGCCGACTCGCCGGTGAGCGCGGCCTCGTCGACGGCGAGATTGATCGCCTGAATCACGCGCGCGTCGGCCGGCACGCGATCGCCGGCGCGCACCACGACGACATCGCCGGGCACGAGCTCGCGCGCCGGCACGACCGTCTCCTGGCCGTCGCGGAGCACGCGGGCCACCGGCGCCGCCATCCGCTTCAGCGCCTCGAGCGCCCGGCTCGCGCGGTACTCCTGGACGAAGCCGAGCAGCACCGCGAACAGGACGATGACCGTGATGACGATCGCCTCGAGCGTGTGTCCGAGGAACCCCGAGACGGACGTGCCGGCGAGCAGGATCAGGATGAGGACGTTCTCGAACTGCGCGAGCAAGGTGCGCCACGCCGACTCACGGGCGTGCGTCTGCAGCTCGTTGGGCCCGTGCGCGAGCAGGCGCCGCGCGGCCTCGGCGCCCGTCAGACCGTCGGGGCCGCTGACGAGCCGCTCGAACGTGTCGTCGAGCGCGAGGGTATGCCAGGTCGAGTCGGTCACGCCGTCTATGACGATAGCGACCGGGCGGCCCGGTGAACAAATAGATAGTTATATGCTGAAGGTGAGATTTTTCTTATGTTTGGGCTCAACTACCACCACCTCCTCTATTTCTGGACGGTCGCGCGCGAAGGCGGCATCTCCAGGGCCGCCGAGAAGCTGCGGCTGTCGCAGCCGGCCGTCAGCGCGCAGATCAAGGCGCTCGAGGAGGCGCTCGGCGAGCGGCTGTTCCAGCGGCAGGGACGGACGCTCGTGCTCACCGACGTCGGCCGGCTCGTCGATCGCTACGCGACCGAGATTTTCACCACCGCCAACGAGATGCTCGAGACGCTGAAGGGGCGCCCCTCGGGCGGCACGCTGCGCCTGGCGGTCGGCGTGGCGAACGCGGTGCCGAAGCTCGTGGTGTACCGGCTGCTGCGGCCGGCGATCGAGGGCGCCGCGCCGGCGCAGATCACCTGCAGCGAAGGCGCCCCCGAGCAGCTGCTGGCGCAGCTGGCGACGCACGCGCTCGACGTGGTGATCAGCGACATGCCGGCGGCGCCGCGGGTGCGCGTGAAGGTCTTCAATCACCTGCTGGGCGAATCGGGAACGACGTTCTTTGCACGGGCGGTGCTGGCGCGGCGCCTGCGGCCGCGCTTTCCGCGCTCGCTCGACGGCGCGCCGATGCTGCTGCCGACCGTCGACACGTCGGTCCGGCGCGCGCTCGAGCAGTGGTTCGAGAGCGAAGGCGTGCGCCCCCGCGTCGCGGGGGAGTTCGAGGACCCGGCGCTGCTGATGACGTTCGGCGAAGGGAGCCGCGCCGTGTTCGCGGCGCCGACGGCAATCGAAGGGGAAGTGCTGCGCAGCCACCGCGTGGCGATCGTCGGCCGCACGGCGGCCGTCCGCGAGCGGTACTACGCCATTTCAGTGGAGCGGCGCCTGAAGCATGCGGCGGTGGCCGCCATCACGAGCGCCGCGCGGACGAAAGTGTTCGGCGAGCGGCGTGGCTGAACGCAGTCGTTCACACTTCTCAGCTTCTTGGACCGCTAGGCGCGCGCAGCGCGCCAAAGCGTAGCGTTTCCTGCTAAACGCTCGGAAGCGCCGGCCCCGCAAACGAAGTTGCGGTGAACTGGATCTCGCTGATCGCCTTGAGGCTTCGGGCTCCGTAGCGGAACGGGATGACCAGTCTCAAAGGCGCTCCGTGCTTGGGAGGAATCGGCGCATCGTTGAGCATCCAGGCGAGCATCACCTGGGGATGCATCACCGTCTTGACTTCTTCATCAGACCAGTACCGATCGACAGCCACGAACCGGCAGTAAGCGGCCGATGGAAGCACGCCCAGCATATTGGCCACATCGGCAAAGCGTACGCCGGTCCACTTCACGATGCCGCGAGGATTCGCGGCACCGCACTGCAACAGGAAGACGTGAGAGATACGCGGCAGCGGCTCGAGGTCGGCAAAGGTCATCGTGCCCGAGCGTTTCACCACTCCCCCACCCGTGATCTTCACTTTCAACGTTCGATAATCGACTTCGAGGTCGGGCGGCGGCTGCCCCTTCGTGTAACGCCAGAGCGTCGGCTCCGAAATGCCGCCGGCCTCTCCCGGGGCGTGCTCGGGCGCCGATCCGTCGGCCGCAAGAGGAAGGTCGGCCAGAGTGCGAGGCGGTGTGTCGACCAGGTTCGCCGGCGTCGGCGCCGCGGCCTGTGCCTGCGCCAACAGTTGTTCTGGCTTGAGAGCCAGCGAGAGACCGGTGAGAGCGGTACCGGTATGAATTACCTGACGTCGCGAAATCTTCATAGTGCCCTCTAACCAGCCAAGGGCTCCGCCCGGGGCTCCGCCCTTGATATCCCCGTACTCGTGAGGGAGAGGATACAAGCCCTTGGCTGGTTGGCCAGTATCTCTCTGGCGCGCTGCGCGCGCCTAGGACCGCTATACGGCTTGTCACAGCGGGTACAAGATTCTCGTTTGGAGCCGTATAGCGGTCCAATCAGACCGGGATTTCCATTTTGGCCACCCGACATCAGCAGCATGCTACACCCATGCACGCCAGTTGCGACGATTCTTTTCGCGGACCTGTCGTTCGTCAATGAAACCCCCTCAGCCGCGACTCGGCCCCGACGTGGATTCGGCGGGGGACACGCGAGTCCCCGGCATTTCTCGGACACTTCGCCACACTTGCGGCGTTTCGTCGCCAGATTCCCTCTGTCAGGCCGGCGCGCGTGGAGCGAGTCGGCGACGGCTCGATTCCGCGAGCTGAATCGGCTGCTGCCGCTCCCGTGTGCGAAGATCACCAGGCCGGAGGCGCCGTCGGGCAGGTGCAAATCCGCTTCGATCCGCCTGCCGCTTTCCACCGGAATGACGACTGATTCGGCAGCAGTCGCGCGCATGGCGGGCGCCTCTTTCGCATGATACGGCTGCGAACGGTTCTCTTGCTCCTGGGCGTCGCGCTGCTGGCCTGGCTGCTCTGGCGTCTGGGGGGCTTTATACCGGACACCACGCGCTGCGGGCGCTGGCGGTTCGCGCCTGCGTGCTCCGGCGCGGCCTGCTCGGCTACGGCGACGCGTTCGCCGTTCGGCTCTCCGGTGAGGCGATCCAGTCGCTGACCTTCTCAGGCCCCGTGCTGGCCGAGCCGACCCGGGCATGGCTGCTCACGCGCCGCGGACTGACGCTGCAGGAGGGGTTCGCGGCTGCCATCACCGAGTATCTGATTAGCGCGTTTGTCACGGCCGCCATGTCGATTGTCGGATTGCTCTACATCGTCCAGACGTTTACCCCGCCGCCGGCGGTGGCGAGCGTCACCATCGCGATCGTGGCGGTACTGGCGGCGTTTCTCGTCGCGTCGGCAGTGGCCATCGCCCTCCGTTTCTACCTGATTGGCACCATCATCAGCGGCCTGGCCCGCATTGGCGTGCTCCGGGGACGCCTGCGGCCCAACATGGCGTGGATTAACGAGATGGAGGATCTGCTGCTGGCGATTCTGCGCGATCGCCCCGCCCGGTTCACGGCGGTAGCGCTCATCGAAGCCGCCGCGCAGATTCCGCTGGTGCTGGAGCTGTTCTGGCTGCTCGGGGCGCTCGATGTCGGAGCGTCGCGGTTCGTGGCCTTTCTGATCGAAGCGTCGGCGAAGGCCATCGGGATCGTGTTCATGTTCGTTCCGCAACAAATGGGTGTGGCCGAAGGCAGTTACGCGCTCATCTTCACGGTGCTCGCGCTGCCGGCCGCCGCCGGCGTGGCCATCGCGCTGCTGCGCCGCATTCGCGCGCTGCTCATCACCGGCGTGGGGCTCGCGCTGTTGGCGCGGCTGACGCGAGACGCACCTGGCCGGTGAACAGACCGCCGAGCTACGGCATCCGGTTTGCACACGTTCGTAAGTTGCCAGGAGCAGAACCATGGCCATTCCCCAATCCATCGAGCATTTTCTCGGCGATCAGCACGTCTCGTACTCCGTGCTGCACCACCCGCCGGTGTATACCGCGCAGGAGGAAGCCGCCGCCACGCACGTCCCCGGCATGCAGTGGGCGAAAACGGTGGCCTGTATAGCAGACGACCGTCCGATTCTCGCCGTGCTGCCGGCCTCGTCGATGATCGACCTCGACCGGCTCCGGGCGGCCGCCGGCGCGCGGGTCGTTCGACTCGCCAGCGAGCGCGAGTTCGAGGCCTTCTATCCGGAATGTGAGACCGGCGCAATGCCGCCGCTGGGGCCGCTGTACGGGCAGCCCGTCTTCGTCGACCGCAGCCTTGCCGGCAGCAACGAGATCGTCTTTCACGCCGGCTCGCACACCGACGCGATCAGAGTGAGCTACGACGACTTCACCCGCGTCGTGCAGCCGCGCGTGGCCGATTTCGCGCGGACGGCAGGCCGGGGGGAGGCGCAGTGACCGCCCCATGCCGCCCTTGCCCAGGTTGGGGACGACCTTGCCCAGGTTGGGGACGACACGGTAGCGAGTGCGTGTCTGTCCCGGCGGCCTGCTCGTCTCAGCGAATGAGCTTCCGGCGGATCTCGCCCTCGGCGAACTCGACGTCCTTCGATCCCTGGAGGAGCTTCAGGAGCCGCGCGGCAGCGGCGTCGCTTACGTCGGCCACGTAGAGGCCCGCGAGGGCCGCATCAGACTCGTTTGGGAAGAGCCGCCGCACCTTCCGCGCGCCATTGCGGTCCAGCGCCTGAATCAACCGGCGGCGCGCTTTCGGTGCGGCCTCTTCCCGGAATTTGAATTGCAACTTCGTCATCACAGGGCCCGTCACAACAGGGCCCGTCTCAAGTTGAGCAAGCCGTGTCCGTAGTCCGCGGTCCACGCGCGCTTCATTTTTGGCAGCCGTGTAGCCGTGTCGCGCAGCCGATCCTTCACCCACGCGGCGTTCCGGCTCGGGTAGCGCGCCAGGACTAGGGCCGCCGCGGCGGCCACATGGGGTGTTGCCATCGACGTGCCACTGTATGAGGCGTATCCCGTTACCTTCCGATAGGGAAGGTTCTGGAGGGGATTTGCTTTCCCCGCTTTCGGCGAGGCGAGCCAACGTGCGGGCACGGGCTCCGCGAACTCCACGGCTCGCTCCGCGGTCAGGCGCTTCGCCAGCTTGGGCGTGTCCGCGGTGGGATCCACCGAGAGCAGCGTGACGCCGGCGAGGTCCTCGCTCTCCGTGTCCGTGACGCTCGAACGGACCGCCAGCCTGTTCCGTTTTTCGGCGGGCAGGTTGGCCCGAGCGATCGCTTCTCGCTGCCTAGAGAATGAGGGGCTCGACGGCCTTGAGGCCGGCGTTCGTGCGGAGGTAGTCGAGAGGCTTCGCCACGCCGGGGAGGGCGTCCGCTGCCGCGCCTCGCCCAGTCCCGAATGTCACGGCGTCCCCTCTGACGCGGAGCACGAGCTGCCCGGGCACGTACTCGATATGCTTCCCCGGCGCAACGGCCAACGGGTTCGTAATCATCTGACCCTCCCTTTGCGGTCTGCAGGATCCGGGACAGTCGGCCCACACCACCCAACCGGCGAGGTCGAACAAGCAGCGCGCCGAGGCCGGCGAAACGAAGCACTCGACGAGAAGCCGAAAGAGGGCGGCGCGCAAGTCCGCCAGCCGGAAGAAGCGCTGACGTCAATCTAACCGGTTCGCGGGGCGGTGCCGGCGCGCTCGTACCGCCCCATCAGCCGCGCTGTGCCGAGCGTGTGCCCCCTGACGGCCGCCTCAAGGTCGTCGCGCGTCGCGCCCCCCACCTCGAGCGACGGCACGTCGAGCGCGTAGACCGTGAAGTAGTACCGATGTGGTCCGTGGCCCCGCGGCGGACAGGGACCGCCGTACCCGGCGCGGCCGAAATCGTTCTTCAGCGCCTTGCCGGCGGTCGCCTTCAGCTCCGGACCGCCGGCCGGGATGTCGTACGCGAGCCAGTGCGTGAAGGTGCCGCGCGGCGCATCGGGGTCGTCCATGACGAGGGCGAAGCTGCGCGTCCCCGCCGGCGGATCGCCGACCCGGAGCGGCGGCGGCGCATTTTTGCCGTCGCAGGTGAACTGTCTCGGCATCGGCTGCCCGTCGGCAAACTCCGGACTCGTCAACGTGAGCGCCATGGCTGCCCTCCTTGTCGCCCGTGTTAGAGCAGGTACCGGTTCCAGCCGCCAAACTTCTCGTCGATGCGGCCGCGGCGGAGGCTCAGGACGACCACGAGCCCGCCGGCGAGCAGATCGAGCCAGCGTGACGAGGCGGGTCGACGCCGCGAGCATCCAGGGAGCCGCAGCCACCCAGACCCCCGTCGCCACGTTGAGCAGCCGCACCGGGCGCGCGACCTCGCCAAACGCGATCACCGCCCACGTTACCACCAGCGCTCGGCGACATGCGCGCTGTCGGCCGCCGCATCCGTCGTGCCGAGCACCGCCGGCGATGTCGACTGGGCGCTGGCCGCGCCGATTCCGTGGCGGAACCCGGCCTGTGCCCTCGCCGCGACCGTGCAGGTCGGCGGGACGCTGGCGGAGACCGCGGCGGCGGAGCGCGACGCCTGGCAGGGCCGCCACCCGGAGCGGCCGTTCGTCCTGCTCGCGCAGCCGACGCTGTTCGACCCGTCGCGTGCGCCGGCGGGACGCCACATCGCGCGGACCTATTGTCACGTGCCACGCGGCTCCGAGGCCGACATGCTGCCGCGGATCGAGCGGCAGATCGAGCGATTTGCTCCCGGCTATCGCGACCGCGTCCTGGCGCGATCCATCATGGGGCCGGCCGACCTCGAGCGGCACAACGCCAACGGGTACTTTGCGGCGCGCCGCGCGCTCCGGCCATGGGTGCAATCTGCGCACCCGGCCGGGAACCTCGGCCACCGTTCGGCGGCCCGGTAGCGCAACACTCCTGATTCCGCTAATATAGGACTAATCAGGTCGGAGTTAGGGCGGCCATGTTAAGGCTCTCGAAAAAGACGGATTACGGCCTCCTGGCGCTGCAGTATCTGGCGACGGAAGCGCCGGCCGGGGTCGCGAGCGCGCGTACGATTGCGGAGCGGTACGACATTCCGGTCGAGCTCCTCGCAAAGGTGCTCCAGCACCTGGCGCGGCTCGGGTTCGTCGCCGCGCAGAAAGGCGTGCACGGCGGCTATCACCTGGCGCGCCCGGCGCGGGCGATCTCGCTCGCCGAGATCGTCGAGGCGATCGACGGTCCGCTGGCGATCACCGCCTGCGGGCGGCGGGACGAGCAGTGCGAGCAGTTCGGCACCTGCACCGTCCGCGATCCGCTGTCGCGTGTGAAGGACCAGATCTTCTCGGTGCTCCAGACGATGACGCTCGCCGAGCTGACGCCGGACGAGCACGCGATTCCGATCGTGGTGAGGGGACGGGGCGAGGCGGGCAGCGGGGCCCCCGTCGAGGCGCGATGATCGAGATTGCCGAGAACGCCGCGAAGCACATTCGCACGATGCTGGCAAAACGCCAGCAGGGGGAGACCGGATTGCGCGTCGGCATCAAAGCCGGCGGCTGCTCGGGGTATGAGTACACGTTCGCGTGGGAAGTGGCGCCGAAGCCGAACGACGCGGTGTTCGAGACGACGGACGGCGCGAAGGTGTACGTGGATCCGCGGAGCCTGCGGCTGCTCGACGGGACGGTCCTCGACTACGACACGAGCCTGCTGAGCAAGGGATTTCTGCTGAACAACCCGAACGCGAAGAGCACCTGCGGATGCGGGGTGTCGTTCAGCGCATAGGTGACGGAAACAGAGATGAGTACGTCCACTGAAACCATCGAACAGCTCGCCACGCGCGAGTACAAGCACGGCTTCTATACCGACATCGAGCAGGAAGTGATCCCGCGCGGGCTGAGCGAGGAGATCGTCCGGCTGATCTCGGCCAAGAAGCAGGAGCCCGCCTGGCTGCTCGAGTGGCGGCTGCAGGCCTACCGGACGTGGCTGACGATGAAGGAGCCGACATGGGGCAACATCAAGTACGGCCCCATCGACTACCAGAACATCATCTATTACGCTGCACCGAAGAAGAAGCCCGCGCTCCAGAGCCTCGACGAGGTCGATCCTGAGATCCGCCGTACGTTCGAGAAGCTCGGCATCCCGCTCGAGGAGCAGAAACTGCTGTCGGGCGTGGCCGTCGACGCGGTGTTCGACAGCGTCTCGGTGGCGACCACCTTCAAGGAGAAGCTGGCGGAGCTGGGCATCATCTTCTGCTCCTTCTCGGAGGCGGTGCAGAACCATCCCGAGCTGGTGCGCAAGTACCTCGGCACCGTCGTGCCGTACTCGGACAACTTCTTCGCGACGCTGAACTCCGCGGTCTTCAGCGACGGGTCGTTCGCGTACATCCCGAAGGGGGTGCGCTGTCCGATGGAGCTGTCGACCTACTTCCGCATCAACGCGAAGGAGACCGGGCAGTTCGAGCGGACGCTCATCGTGGCCGACGAGGGCGCGTACGTGAGCTATCTCGAGGGCTGCACGGCGCCGATGCGCGACGAAAACCAGCTCCACGCCGCGGTCGTGGAGCTCGTCGCGCTCGACAACGCGACGATCAAGTACTCGACCGTCCAGAACTGGTATCCCGGCGACAAGGACGGGAAGGGCGGCATCTACAACTTCGTCACCAAGCGCGGCAAGTGCGCCGGCGTGAACTCGAAGATCACGTGGACGCAGGTCGAGACCGGCTCCGCCATCACGTGGAAGTATCCCGGCTGCATCCTGCAGGGGGACAACTCGATCGGCGAGTTCTACTCCGTGGCGACGACCAACAACTGGCAGCAGGCCGATACCGGGACGAAGATGATCCACCTCGGGAAGAACACGAAGAGCACGATCGTCTCGAAGGGGATCTCGGCCGGCCACGGCCAGAACACGTATCGCGGCCTCGTGCGGATTGCCAAGGGCGCGAGGAGCGCGCACAACTATTCGCAGTGCGACTCGCTGCTCATCGGCGACAAGTGCGGCGCCCACACCTTCCCGTATCTCGAGATCCGGAACAGCTCGGCGACCGTCGAGCACGAGGCGTCGACCTCGAAGATCGGCGAGGACCAGATCTTCTACTGCCGGCAGCGCGGGCTGTCGACCGAGGATGCGGTGAACATGATTGTCAGCGGCTTCTGCAAGGAGGTGTTCCGGCAGCTCCCGATGGAGTTCGCGGTCGAGGCACAGAAGCTGCTCAGCGTGAGCCTGGAAGGAAGCGTCGGCTAATGCTCAAAGTTCGAAATCTGCACGCACGGGTCGCAGGCCGCGAGATTCTTCGCGGGATCGACCTCTCGATTCAGCACGGCGAGGTCCACGCCATCATGGGGCCGAACGGATCCGGCAAGAGCACGCTCGCGCGCGTGCTGGCGGGGCATCCGGAATACGAGGTCACCGAGGGCGAGGTCCTGTTCGAGGGAGAAGACCTCCTCGACATGGACCCCGAGGAGCGGGCTCGCGCCGGCCTCTTCCTGGCGTTCCAGTACCCGGTCGAGATCCCCGGGCTGAACAACGCCTACTTCCTGAAGGCGGCGCTGAACACGATGCGGAAGCATCGCGGCGAGGAGGAGCTCGACGCGATGGAATTCATGACGCTCGTGCGCGAGCGCATGAAGCAGCTCGACATCGACGAGGCGTTCCTGAACCGTCCGGTCAACGAGGGCTTCTCGGGCGGCGAGAAGAAGCGGAACGAGATCTTCCAGATGGCGGTCGTCGAGCCGAAGCTCGGGATTCTGGATGAGACCGATTCCGGGCTCGACATCGACGCCCTGAAAATCGTGGCGAACGGCGTCAACGCGATGCGCAGCGCCGAACGGACGTTCCTGGTCGTCACGCATTATCAGCGTCTGCTGAACTACATCATCCCCGACGTGGTCCACGTCCTGACCGACGGACGGATCGTCCGGTCGGGCGGCAAGGAGCTCGCGCTCGAGCTCGAGGACAAGGGATACGGCTGGCTCGAGGAGCCGGTCCGAGGCTGAGATGGCGCCATCGCTGGAACAGTACAAGACGGAGTTCGAGAGCGCGCAGAGGCGCCGCCGGACCGCTGAATCCGCGCAGCAGACGCGGATGCGTGAGGACGCCCTGAGCCGGTTCCTGGAGCTCGGATTCCCCACGACGCGGCAGGAAGAGTGGCGGTTCACGAGCGTGGCGCCGATTGCGAGCCAGTCGTTTACGCTCGCAGCGCCTGCCGTCGATGCCGGGCCCGTGGACGTGACGCCCTTTCGGTTCCGCGACGTCTGCGCCGCCGAACTGGTGTTCGTCGACGGGCATTTCGCACCCGCTCTGTCCACCAGAAGCGCGCTGCTGGGCTGCGTACGCGCGGGAAGCCTGGCGGCTGCCGTCAGCGCGCACGCCAGCGAGGTCGAGACGCATCTGGGGCGAGTGGCGCCCTTCGACCGGTCCCCCTTCGTCGCCCTCAACACCGCGTTGTTCGCGGACGGCGCCTACCTCCACATCCCGGCCCATACGGTGCTCGAGCACCCGATTCACGTGCTGTTCGTCTCGACGGGTGGAGGAGCGGCGCCCCTTCAGTCGCATCCGCGCGTGCTCGCGGTGCTCGGCGACAACAGCCAGGCCTCGATTGTCGAGAGCTACGCGGGGCCGGGTGGCGCCCGGTATTTCACCAATGTGGTGACCGAGATCGTCCTCGGCCAGAATGCCGTGCTCGATCACTACAAGCTGCAGCAGGAGAGCGCCGACGCGTTCCACATCGGCACCGTCTATCTGAAGGGGGCGCGCAGCGCCACATGCGCATCGCACTCGGTGAGCCTCGGGGGCGCGCTCGTCCGCAACGACGTGGTGGCGGTGCTCGGCGGCGAAGGCGGCGGATGTACGCTTAACGGGCTGTATCTCGCCGACGGCCAGCGGCTGGTCGACAACCACACGACGATCGACCATGTGATGCCCCACTGCGGCAGCCGCGAGATCTACAAGGGGATTCTGGCCGACCGCGCCCGCGGCGTCTTTAACGGCAAGATCATTGTCCGGCCCGACGCGCAGAAGACCGACGCCAAACAGACCAATCGCGCGCTCCTGCTGTCGGAGGACGCGCAGGTCAACTCGAAGCCGGAGCTCGAGATCTTTGCCAACGACGTCAAGTGCACGCACGGCGCGGCGGTCGGCCAGCTCGACGAGGACGCGGTGTTCTACCTGCGGTCGCGGGGGCTGGACCGGTCCGAGGCGCGCCGGCTGCTGATCCACGCGTTTGCGGGCGACGTGCTCAACCGCATGCCGCTCGAGTCGATCAGGATCGGCGTCGAGGAGATTCTGCAGCGGCAGCTCGCGCACGCGCTCGATGCGGCCGCCTAGAGGTCGGTATGGCATCTGTCGTTTCGGCACCTCGGGACGCGCTCAATGTGGCGGCGATCCGGCAGGACTTCCCGATCCTGCGGCAGCGGGTCCACGGCAAGCCACTCGTCTATCTCGACAACGCCGCGACGACACAGAAGCCGCAGGCGGTGATCGACGCGCTCCAGCGCTACTACAGCGAGGAGAACGCGAACGTCCATCGTGGCGTCCACTCGTTGAGCGGACGCGCCACCGACGCCTACGACGCCGCGCGCGAGGACGTGCGCCGGTTCATCAACGCCGCCGACGCGCGGGAGATCGTCTTCGTCCGCGGCACGACCGAAGGGATCAACCTCGTCGCGCAGACCTGGGGCCGCGCCCGCGTCGGGGCCGGCGACGAGATCGTGCTCACGGAGATGGAGCACCACTCCAACATCGTCCCGTGGCAGATCCTCTGTGAAGAGAAGGGCGCGCGGCTGCGGGTGGCCCCGATCACCGATGCGGGCGAGCTGCGGCTCGACGAGCTCGAGCGGCTGCTGAACGCACGTACGCGGCTCGTCGCGGTGGCGCACGTCTCCAACGTGCTCGGGACCGTGAACCCGGTAGCCGAGATCGTGCGGCTGGCGCGCGCGCGCGGGATCCCGGTGCTCGTCGACGGCGCGCAGGCGGTGGCGCACATGCCGGTCGACGTGCAGGCGCTCGGGTGCGACTTCTACGCGTTTTCGGGCCACAAGGTGCTGGGACCGACCGGCATCGGGGTGCTCTACGGCCGCCGCGAGCTGCTCGAGGCGATGCCGGTGTACCAGGGAGGGGGCGGCCAGATCGGGTCGGTGACCTTCGACCGTACGACGTACGCCCCGCTTCCGTACAAGTACGAGGCGGGCACACCGAACATCGCAGGCGTCATCGGCCTCGCCGCCGCGATCGATTACGTGACCGGCGTGGGACTCGATCGCATCGCGGCGTACGAGCGCGACCTGTGCGCCTATGCGACGAGCGCGCTCGCGGACGTGCCCGGCCTGCGGCTGACCGGGACGGCCCGCGATCGGGCGTCCGTGCTCTCGTTCGTGCTCGGCGACGTGCACCCGCACGACATCGGCACGATTCTCGATCGCGAGGGCGTGGCGATTCGCGCCGGCCACCACTGTTGCCAGCCGCTGATGCGGCGGCTCGGCGTCCCGGCAACGGCGCGCGCCTCGCTCGCGCTCTACAACACGCGCCAGGAGATCGACACACTGGTGGCGGCGCTGCAGCGCGTCGGGGAGGTGTTCGAGTGAACCCGGAACTTTCACCCCACCGCGCAGGCGTGCGCGGCGGGGACCCCGATCTCCAGGACCTGTACCAGGAGGTCATCCTCGACCACAACCGGCGGCCGAGGAACTTCCGCGCGTTCGACGCAGGGCGCAGGGCCGAGGGGTTCAACCCGCTCTGCGGCGACCGGATCACGGTGTTCCTGAACGTCGACAACGGCGTGATCAGGGATGTGGCGTTCCAGGGATCGGGCTGCGCCATCTCCAAGGCGTCGGCGTCGCTGATGACGGAAAGCGTCAAAGGGAAGACGCTGGACGAGGCGCAGGTGCTCTTCGAGCGGTTCCAGCAGATGATCACCGCGCCGGCGGACGCGCCGGTCGAGAGCCTCGGCAAGCTGACCGTGCTCGCCGGCGTCCGGCAGTTTCCGGTCCGCGTGAAATGCGCGAGCCTGGCGTGGCACACGCTGCGCGCGGCGGTGGACGCGCGCGACGAGGTGGTGTCGACGGAATGAAGGATCTGCCGGTCATTCAGGCCGCGCCGCCGGGGGAGGCGGTCACAAAGGGCGGCGCGCTCCAGATCGATACGATGGTCAGGGACCCGGAGCGGAGCGCGGCGCTCATGCCGGAGATCGTGAAAGCGCTCTCCCGCGTGTTCGACCCGGAGATTCCCGTCAATATCTACGATCTCGGTCTGATCTACGACATCGTCGTCGATGCGTCGAGCGCGGTCGGCATCACGATGACGCTGACGGCGCCGGCCTGTCCGGCGGCGCAGTTCCTGCCCGAGCAGGTGCGCGCCGCCGCGGCGGCCGTGCCCGGCGTTGCCGGCGTGGTGGTCGACGTCGTCTGGGATCCGCCGTGGGACCGCGACCGGATGTCGGACGTGGCCAAGCTCCAGCTGGGAATGTTCTGAGGCGTTTTTCGCCCCCACGGAACACCGAGGCACCGAGACACCGAGCCATGGTCGGTCAACCCTTGGCGACTACTCAGGACGAATCTCTGTTCTGGCGGGACGGTAGCCCACGACACGTAGCGACCGAGACTTGAGTCGCCAGGTCATGCGGGGACGATGGCCCTGCACGACAAACGACCGGCGGTCAGCGCTGCGCGCCGCGACCAGGCACCGCAGCACGGATCATATGCGATACTCTCTGGCGCGGACGCTCGCAGTCCATCGATGCTTATAGACATACTTCTTGACGCTACGCGTGTCGCGCTTTCAGACGACGCCCGCAAGAGCCTCGCCGGAGCGTTCCAGGCTGTCCGCAAACAGCCAGCGTGGAAAGCCCTCAACTGCGATGTGAAAGCTTCTATCGAGCGACGTTCGCGACACGAAGCAGTCGTGGCTCGGGATTTTGTATCGGAAAAGCTCTCCGCTTTCGGCTACCACGAGAATTCTGTGAGCGGATTCGCAACCGTCTTTCATGAACTACTCCAGAACGCTTTCGATCACGGTTGCGCGGATCCAAACGACAAAGTCAAAATTGAGTTGAGCGTGAATAGTTCGTACGCCAAGATGACTGTTCACAATCCGGACCATGGGCCATCCGTAGAAGTAGAACTCGCCATCGCCGAGGCTAGACGCCGTCTGGAATTGGATACGCGAGTTCGTCGCGGTCGTGGTCTTCTGCTCGTATCTGAACTCGCTGATGAGCTCCAACAAGCAGGAACGCGGGGCCTAACCGCGGTGATTTATAGAGAACACGTAGAATTGGCCGAGACGATCGTTGAAGATGTTGTAGTTGTAACCATCTACTCAGGCCTGAAGAATCCTTCGTTCTCTCGCCGGCTGCGTCACACCGTAGCGAAGTACCGTCATCGAAGCGCGGATCTCATCGTCAATTTGCGTCCCGCTGAGCCAAAGGGTAGGAGCACTGACGTCTACAGAGAACTTCTTGAAGTCGAGACCACTTTTGCTGATTCCGACCGGCGTGTTATTGTCGTCATGACGCGCTCCGGTCCACTTCTGTTTCCTCAAGAGATCTGCGCAGCCACGATCGACGAAGCACTTCAGCGGTTGGGTAAATCGAGTCTGGCGAAACGCGTGGGGCAGGTGGTCTCGTCCAGCCGCAGCTAGCCCGACTTTCGCACTTTTGAAGGCGTGGAGCAAGGCAGGCGAGACGTGTGGAGCGTGTAGACGCACCTTTTCGTTGACAGCGGCACTGGAATGTGGCTAGATGAAAGAATGAACATCTTCGAACGCACGGTTGGGG
>JACPTI010000003.1:7900-9465 GCA_016192845.1 Acidobacteriota bacterium | reverse complement strand
GTTCATAGGCGCGCGCCACGGCGCGCGCATCGCTAGTCCCACGTGCTCGTTAGCTCGATGCAGCCGATCAGATCGGACCTGCTGAAAGCTTACCGCCTGAAAGGCGGTGGGTTTAGACCTGGCACGTGGGACTAAAAAGGTTGCCTGCATTCCGTGCATCTCGACGCGGTAGGGGCAGAGCGCCGTCGAGCGCATGAAGGCGAGCGCATGCTTCCAGTTCCGCACCCAGAAGCCCAGAGCGAGGTAAAAGCGAACGGCGGCCTGCCAGGACCAACTCGTCTCGAGGCGGAGCCCGGTGGCACCGCCTGCAACCGCAGCGTCGAACACCTCGTCCAACGCCTGTGCGGCAATCCGGTGGCGGCGGAGATCCGGCCGCACGTACAAACTCGTGAGCCCGACGTCGGGACGTCCGAGCCGCGTCACGTCGAGGCCCAGAGTCCCGACCGGCTCGCCATCGTGGAGCAGCCAATACACACGCCTCCACTTGTCTGTTCGAGGATCCCGAAGCCCGCCTTCCGTTACCCGCCGTTCCCATTCCGCCCGTTCGGCGGCGGAAAGTGCGCCGACCTCCACGATCCGATGGAAATGTCCCTCGATGAGCGAGGCCAATTCCCAGTCCAGCCACCGCCGAACCTCCACGTCGTCCTCGGCCAACGGCGCGATCACGCCTCGCGTGATGAGTCGCCGGTGCACCGCCAGCAGGTCGTCGATCTCCAGGGCTCTCATAGACGCTCACCCTTGGCTGGTTGGCCCGGGAGCAGGAACGCCCTGATGAGCTCTCCCTCGCCACAGACTGTCATTCCCGGAAACCGCTTGTACCACTGCCCCTCGGGGACGTCCGGTTCCGTGTCGAGCCACCTCGCGAGCAGTTCCAGTTGCGTCGCGGGGATGCGGCGATTGTGAATCCGATCGAAAAGATGCTGCAACAGGGCAGGCGGAAGGTCCTGCCGGCGAATCTTCGGCACGGGGGTCGTCCTAGACCCCGTAGAATCCGCGGGTCAGGCGTTCCTTGATTCGTGCGGCCGCGACGGGATCGGCCGCCGACGCGAGTTGCTTGGCGAGCAGGCCGAGCTCTTCGGGACTCAGACGATTGCCCTTTGCTTCCAGGGCGGCGAGCTCAGGTGTCTCGAGCGCGACTTCCTCTCCGGTCGGCCTCCGCGCGACCACGGTCGCGCCAACCAGCGCCTGACGCACGAACCAGTGGGACACCGCGAGGGCGCTCTTGATGACGTCGGTTCGCTTCGATCGCGTCAGCTCGGCCATCTGATCGACGAGGTCGAGCTCGCTCGGGGTGAGCACGGGTTGCACTCTGGCCATACTCATCTCGCCTCAGTTTCTGTTCTTATTGTACTCCCATCCGAGCTTGGTAGGGTGCGGCCGGCAGGAACACCCGTGTTGAAGTTAGCCGGCCGGATCGCGGGGACGCCTGCCGACTAGCCGGAAGAGGTCCTCGCCGACTTTGAGCGATAGGATTCTCATCGACACGCCGCTCACGTCGCAGAGCTGCCGCGTCATCACCGCGACCCGTTCGATCGCCTGATCGTCGCGCAGGCGCAGATCGAGCG
>JACPTI010000003.1:0-7878 GCA_016192845.1 Acidobacteriota bacterium | reverse complement strand
TCGCGCCCTGACCCTGCCGGCCTCCCAACCTCGTTTGTGTTTCGCGCCGGCCATGCCATTCGTCTGGCGATTGCCGGCGCCGATGCGGGCGCATTCGACGTGCCGCTGTCCATCTCGCCGTTGATCGACGAAACCCATCGCGCAAGCGCCCATCCCAGTCCCCGCACGAGGCGCTTCGGCATCGTCGTCGTGCACAGCTTCAGCGGGGCACTCCAACAGCTGGAGGCGATGATGCCACCCGCCCTCGCCCACCCGCAGACCCTCCTCGACCGCCTCCGCGCACGCACCGGGATCTAAGGGAATAAATAGGAACCGCCGGAGACCACCATTCGGCATTATCCAGCCGTGTTGCGTCGGGCGGCTGGGGAGACGCGTGCCGGATGGCCCGCGCCGCCTGCACCCCACCGCGCAGGCGCGGTGGGGGCCCCGCCGTCGGAGCCCGCCGACGCAGTGCGACGAGCGGGCGAATGGCCGCGAGGGGGCCGGAAAGCGACTGGAGCGATTCCGCGCACGCGAGTTCGGTGTCATTCTCCGCGCGCGACTGAAAGTCGCCCCGCGCGCGGGTGTCGCGGCCCGACGCGGTAGTCGTTCATAGGCGCGCGCCACGGCGCGCGCATCGCTAGTCCCACGTGCTCGTCAGCTCGATGCAGCCGATCAGATCGGACCTGCTAAAAGCTGACCGCCTGAAAGGCGGTGGGTTTAGACCTGGCACGTGGGACTAAAACGAGACGCGGCTGTGCTCTTGACCTTCTGCCCAGACGATGCCATCGTCGTCTGTGTGAATCTGGATCGGAGCAGCGTGAATGGGGGAAGTCCGCGTTAAAGCGAAGCTGTACAACGCGCTGGATCAGGCGCTCGTTCGGCGCGGTCAGTTGCAGCCCGATCAGGTCCGCACGTATCAGGCAGACGCACTGGTGGACACGGGTGCGGTGCGCTGTACATTGCCCCCGCATGTCGTGCAACAACTCGGCCTGCAGCCGGTCGGTCAGCGGGTGGCGGAATATGCCGACGGCCGGCTCGAGGCCGTCGACCTGACCGAACCGTTCGCGATAGAAATGTTAGGACGATCGGAGACCGAAGACGCGATGGTTCTCGGCGACGAGGTCTTGATCGGACAAACGGCCCTCGAAAAGTTGGACCTTGTCGTCGACTGCGCGGGCCGGCAGTTGATTCCCAACCCGGCGCACCCGGATCAGCCGGTATCGAAGGTGAAGTAACGACCACAAAACCGGAATCGTGCCTGCCGATTCATTGATTGCCTTTCACGATGGGTGATGAAATTGGCCGGCCGGATCGCGGGCACGCCTGCCAGTTGGCGGCGACGGCGAGCGCGACGGTCGCGCATCTCACGACACGAAGCGTTCGAGGCGTGCCGACCCGCGACAGTGTGAAAGCGCGAGCAGGCGCTGGGGATCAGCGGGGTTGAGCCGCGTTCGGATCGAAGCCGGTTGTGGAACGCAGCGGTGCAATAGCGGGCGGCGACCCCCGCGTCGAGCGGCCCTCACCGGCCCGCGCAGCGCTTTCCGGCGCGCCGAGCCGCTTCGTGTCGTGAGATGCGCGACCGTCGAGAGACGTCGCCGCATGCATCATCCCCTCGCGGCGCGACACCAACCTGTAAATCACTGAAGGAGGCAGTGGGAGGTGAGTAGTCGGCAGTCGGCAGTGGGCAGTAGGGCGGCCGTTACTGCCCACTGCCCACTGCCGAGTGCCGACTACAACGTGGTGTTCGCGGCGAGCAGCCGCTGCACGACGTCGTTGCGGACCTCGATGCGCATCCGCTCCTTGGCCCGCGCCATGTAGGCGGTGAAGAAGCGGCCGCGGCGCTCGGTCAGGAGCTGTTCGCGGAATGCCTCGCGCCCCTGCGTCAGCTCCTCCGGCGTCACCTCGTCTCGCTCCACGACGCGGACGATCACGGTGGCGTCGTTGGCCTGGACCGGATCGCTGACGCCGCCGGCCGGCAGGCTGAAGGCGACCTTGTCGACCGCGGGGCTGACGCCCACGTCGGGCAGCGGCGAGCCGCGCGGGACGAGCTGCGTCTCCTTCGCCTCGAAGCCCTGCGCCTTGGCGGCGGCCGCAAACTCCGACGCGCTCCGCAGCGCCGCCGCGGTCTGCGCGGCGCGCTGGCGGCTCAACTCGGTCGCCTTCGAGCGAATCAGGTCGTCGCGCACGCGGTCCCGTACCTGATCGAGCGTCGGCACGTACGGGTCGCGCCGCCCGGCCAGCGCGATGAACACCGGGCCGCGCGGCGACGGGAGCGCCTCGCTCACCTGACGCTGCTGCAGCTCGAACGCCGCGGCGGCAACCCGCGGCGCCACGCCGAGGCCCGGCACCGGGTCGTCGCGCCCGAAGAAGTCGCTCTCGGTGACGGTCAGCCCGTTCTGCCGCGCGGACGTGTCGAGATCCTCCGGGTCCTCGACCCGCGCGGCGAGCTCCGCGGCGCGGGCGGCGAGCTGCTCGTCGGCACGCTGCATCTTCAACTGTTCTTCGATCTGCGCGCGCACCTCCTCGAACGGGCGCGTCACGGCCGGCTTCTTGTCGACCACCTTGATGACGTGGAAGCCGAACTGCGTCCGGACGACGTCGCTCACCTGGCCGGGCTCGAGCGCAAACGCCGCCTGCTCGAATTCGGGCACCATGCGGCCGCGGCCGAAGTAGTCGAGGTCGCCGCCGTTCTCGCGCGTCCCCTCGTCTTCCGAGAACTTCCTCGCCAGCGCGGCGAAATCGCCGCCCCCCTTCACCTGCTGGAGAATGGCTTCCGCCTGCTTGCGGACCGCCGCCTCGTCTTGGCCAGCGACGTTCAGCAGGATGTGGCTGGCGCGGATCTGCTCCGGCGTCTGGTACAGCGCGATGTTGTTGTTGTAATAGCGCTGCGCCTCGGTCACCGGGATGATGACCTTGGCCCGGGCCTGATCGCGGTCGAGGAGCAGCAGGCGCACCTTGCGCTGTTCGCCGACGCGGTACTCCGCCTTGTGCGCCTCGAAGTGTGACGCGACATCCGCGTCACTCACGTCCACCTGGCTGCGGAACGCGTCGGCCGTCAGCGCGACCACCTGCAGCTTCACCTTCTCGTTGCGCAGCCGGAACTCGCGCTCGACGTCGGCGTCCGACACCGTCATCCAGTCGGTGAGCGCCGCGCGCAGCTTGTCGATCATCAGGCTGCGCCGCAGGTTCTCCTCGAACATCGCCTTGGTCATCGGCGGGACCTGGCTGCGCAGGATCTGCTCGTAGCGCGCCTCGCCGACGAACCGGCCGTTCTCCTGCAGGCCGGGTATGGCGAAGATCTGCTGCGCCAGCTCCTCGTTGCTCACCTCGATGCCGTGGCGCTCGGCCTCGACGAACGCGGCCTGCTCGTCGATCATCTGCTGGAGGATCTGCTGCTCGAGCCCGAGCTGCCGCAGCAGTTGATCGCTCAGGCTGCCGCCGTAGGCCGTGCGGTACGCCTGCACCTGCGCGGTGTAGCGCTGGCGGAACTGCCCGGCGGTGACGATCCGCCCCTCGATCTCCGCGAGCACCTCGCCGGAGGCGACGACGCCTACGCCGACCGGGTCGTCCAGGAAGCTCGGGATGTAGAACACGACAAAGGCGAGCACTACGAGCGCGAGGCTCCATTTGAGCCACCCCTTGTGGCGCCGCATCCGGTCGAGCATGGTCATACGATGAATCCTGTCCCGGCTCTAGGCTTCAGGCTTTTGGCTTTGGGCTCTCGGCTTTGACTGACTCTTCGCCCAAACATCCATCTTATACGGTCCGCATGCACCGCGAGCCGATCGCCGCCGGCCCACCATCCGCTTGACGCCAAAAGCCCAACGCCCAAAGCCCAGAGCCTGTAGCCATGGTAATATCAGTCTAGTTTAGAAGAACTTAGCGGCGTTTCGCCGCCTTGTGCATGTCACACTGCGTACCCGCCCCTGCGAGCGGTGACCCCGATCTCCTCCCAGCTTGACGTCGCGCACCCAGATGGCTCGCGGTGCACGCCGATTAGACTTTTCCAGCCACGTCAGGGCACAGCTCCGTACGCTCAAGGCCCGCCTCGACCGCCGGAACATCGTCATCGATACCGTGCGCGACGCCAACGCGACGCTCGACCCGCAGAAGGTCGCCGGCTGGCTGGTGCGGCAGGCCGACGAATGGATCCCGGCGCCGTGCTGGGCGGTTGTGGCGCCCGATGTCTCGGGGCAGCTCACGGTGCTCGCGGACAAAGGGCTGGTGCCGGCGCTCGGACCGTCGGTCTCGGGCGTGTCCACCTGGGTGGTCGAGCAGGGCGTCGAGCTGATGGCGGGGGATCTGGCGAAGGATCGTCGCGTCAACGGCGAAGTGGTCGGGACCGTGCTGGCGTTTCCGCTGCGATGCCGGAATCGGACCATCGGCGTGCTCGTCGGCATCGATCCCCTGCCGTCGGCCACCCCGCCGTCGCTCGGCTCCACGCTGACCGCGGCGCTGCGGACGGTGCTCGAGCCGGTGGCGTTCGCGCTCGACAACGCGTTCGCGCTGCAGCGCGCCGAGGCGCTCTCGGTCACCGACGACCTGACGGGGTTGTCGAATTCCCGCTACCTCAACCTCGTGCTCCGCCGCGAGGAAAAGCGCTCGGTCCGGAGCGGCCGGCCGCTGTCGCTGCTCTTCATCGACATGGACGGGTTCAAGAACGTCAACACCGAGCACGGGCACATGGCAGGCAGCCGCGCGCTCGTCGAGGTCGCGTCGGTGATTCGCAGCTGCGCCCGGGAAACCGACGTCGTGGCCAGATTCGGCGGCGACGAGTTCTCGGTGATCCTGCCGGACACGGGGCGCGAGGGCGCGCTGTTCGTCGCCGAACGCATCTGCGACCGCATCCGCGCGTTCCGCTTCCTCGAGGGAGACGGCCTGGCGGTCCGCCTGACCGCCTCGATCGGGGTGGCCACGCTGCCGGACGTGACCGGATCGGCCGAAGAACTCTTACGGGCGGCCGATCGCGCCATGTACCGCGTGAAGGATTCCGGCAAGAACGGCATTTTCGTGGCTGAGAGAACCACGTGACGTCTCTGGAAGAAAGGCACTGCTAGTGGGTTTGGGCTCGTTTTTCTCGCTCTTCTCGAACGACCTCGCGATCGACCTGGGCACCGCCAACACGTGTGTGTACGCCCGCGGCAAGGGGATCGTCGTGAACGAGCCCTCGATCGTCGCGATCAACAAGGTCAACGGCCGCGTCGAGGCGGTCGGCCGCGACGCCAAGGAGATGCTCGGCCGCACCCCGGGCAACATCGTCGCCATCAAACCGATGAAGGACGGAGTCATCGCGGACTTCGAGGTCACCGAGAAGATGCTGACCTACTTCATCAAGAAGGCGCACAACCGCAACGTCTGGGTGCGCCCCCGCATCGTCATCGGCGTCCCCTCCGAGATCACGCAGGTCGAGAAGCGCGCGGTCAAGGACAGCGCCTACCGCGCCAAGGCGAGCGAGGTGCACCTGGTCGAGGAGGCGATGGCCGCGGCGATCGGCGCCGGCATGCCGATCACCGAGCCGTCGGGCAACATGATCGTCGACATCGGCGGCGGCACCACCGACATCGCCGTCATCTCGCTGGCGGGCATCGTCTACAGCAAGGCGGTGCGCGTCGCAGGCAACGAGATGGATGAGGCGATCATCCAGTACGTCAAGAAGACGTACAACCTCCTCATCGGTGAGCGCACGTCGGAGCAGATCAAGATGGAGATCGGCTCGGCCTACCCGCTCGACGAGCGGATGACGATGGAGATCAAGGGACGGCATCTGATCGAGGGAGTGCCGAAGACGATTACCATCACGGACGAGGAGATCCGCGAGGCGCTGGCCGAGACGGTCAACGTGATCGTCGACGCCGTGCGGGTGGCGCTCGAGCGCACCCCGCCGGAGCTGTCGGCCGACATCGTCGACCGCGGGATCGTGCTGACCGGCGGCGGGTCGCTGCTCAAGAACCTCGACAAGCGGCTGCGGGAGGAGACGGGCCTGCCGCTCGCGATGGCGGAGGACCCGCTGTCGTCCGTGGTGCTTGGCGCCGGGAAGATGCTGTCGGATTTCAATCTGCTGCGGAAGATCTCGATTGATTAGTAGGCAGTAGGCAGTGGGCAGTGAGCAAATGGTTCTCGGTTCTTGGACCGCTATGCGGCCCCAAACGCGAATTTCGTACTCGTTGCCAGTCCGCATAGCGGTCCTAGGCGCGCGGAGCGCGCCAAGCAAACACTGCCAACCAGCCAAGGGCGAAGCGCCGCATGCAATGGGATATCAAGGGCGAGCCCTTGGCTGGTTCGGGGTTCGCGGCGAACGTGACGCGGAATCCGCTGTCCCAACTCGCCGGGGTCGGGCGTGTGGTCACAGTTCTCGCGAAGTTACGGAAACGTTAACTGCCTGCTGCCTACTGCCTGCTGCCTACTGAAATGGCTTTGTTAGATATCCGCCAGCGCACCGGCTACCTCTTCATTGGCCTGACGGTGGGCCACATCGTGCTCATTTCCGCGCAGGTCAACACCGCCCGGGGTGTGCCGATCCTCGAGGCCGTCACCTTTGGCGTTTTTGCCGAGGTGCAGCGTGCCGCGTCGAGCGCCATCGGCGGCATGCGGACCTCGTGGAGCGGCTACGTGGCGCTGCAGGAGGTACGGCGCGAAAACGAGCGCTTGCGCCACGACGTGGCGCAGCTGCGCGTGCGGCTGCAGCAGGAGCGGGCACTGGCGCAGCGCTCGCGCACGCTGGAGGAGCTGCTCGGGCTGCGGTCGCAGGCCGAGCTGGCCACTGTCGCTGCCGCGGTCATCGCCGGCGGCGCGAGCCCTGACTTCCGCACGATCACGATCGACCGCGGAACGGCCGACGGTTTGCGCCCCGACCTGGCGGTGATCGCCCCGGCGGGCGTGGTCGGGCGGGTCATTACCCCAAGCGCACGGGCGGCGAAAGTGCAGCTGCTCATCGACCGAAACGCCGCCGCCGGGGCGCTCGTGGAGCGCTCGCGGGCGCAGGGCGTCGCCGTCGGCACCGGCGGCAGCGTGCGGCTGAATTACGTGTCCGGCACCGCCGATATTCAGGTTGGCGACACGGTGGTCACGTCGGGAATCGACGGCATTTACCCTAAGGGCTTTGTGATAGGTCAGATAGAATCTGTACAGCGAGGCCAGGGGGTGTTCGGCGCCATCGGCGTCCGCCCCGCCGTCGATTTCTCGTCGCTCGAGGCGGTGCTGGTGGTGCTCCAGCCCGCCGCGGCGCTCGACGAGGAGCCGGGGGGCAGTGAGGGGCCAGCCGCGCCGTAGCGCGACAGCGCGGAGACGGGGCCCCCACGGCCGGGGCCCCCATAGCGCCTGCGCGATGCGGGGTCCCCACCGCGCACGCGTGCGCGGTGGGGTGCAGGTGGGGTGGCGCGGCGCCTGCGCCGTGGGGTGCTGGAGGCGGGCGTGAAAGCGCTGGGGGTGCTCACCGCGATCGCGCTGGCGCTGGCGTTGCAGACGACGCTGGCGCGGTTTTTGGTTGGCGGCACGGCGGCGCTCGACCTGGTGCTCGTCGTGGTCGTGTATGTGGCGCTGACGAGCGGCCCGGTCACGGGGATGTTCGCGGGGAGTCTCGCCGGACTGATTCAGGACGCCCTCTCGAGCGGCGTCATCGGGATCGGGGGGCTGGCGAAGTCGGTCGTCGGCTTTCTGGCCGGCGCCGTCGGCCAGCAGTTCATCGTGACGGCGGCGCTGCCCCGGTTCGTGACGTTCATTGCGGCGACCGCGGTGCACGCCGCGGTATTCATGGGGTTGTACGGGCTGCTCGGCTTGCGATCGTTCCCCTCGCCGTGGGCCGCGATCGCCAGCCAGGCGGTGGCAAATGCGGTCGTGGGCATCATCGCCTTCACCATCGTCGAGTCGTTGCCGGCGATGGTGGAGCGCAGGCGGATG
>JACPTI010000002.1:4348-21801 GCA_016192845.1 Acidobacteriota bacterium | reverse complement strand
AGCGTGGCGAAGGCCCTCGCGGAGACGCCTCGACAGAAACGTGGTCGGTACATATTTTGTTAAGTTAACGCTTATGGGGCTTCGCCCTTGATATCCCGTACTCGTGAGGGAGAAGATGCAAGCCCTTGGCTGGTTGGCCAGCATCTGCTTGGCGCGCTTCGCGCGCCTACCGAGTCCCCGGGCCGAGTGCCGGCCCAAAAGTTCCCCAGACGCGGAAAAACTCCCCGACGACAAGCCACGCCGGGGCCTGGCCGCGGCAAGACGCACGTCGTGGCTCGCCGAGGGTTCGCGGAATGCTGTGGCTCTGGATCACGCCGTTTGCACAGGATGCTGAACACGGGCCTCCGCTGGTATACGAGTTGCGGCACCGGGGACCGATGCCCGCCTGGGCTGTTCCACCACCAAAGCCGCCCACCAAGACGGCAAGCCAGCTCGCCATCGAGCGCCAGCTCAAAGTGTCTGCGCTCGACGCGCAGGGGCTGCTGAAGTCCGATCGGATTAAGGCGGCGTTGCTCAAGGTGCCGCGCGAAGACTTCATTCCGCCCGAGTATCGCGACTTCGCGTACGAAGAGGTTCCGCTGCCGCTCCCCGGCACGGCCGCCACCATCTCATGTCCGCACAGTTATCCGCTGTTCTACGAGCCGCTGGGGCTGGGGCTCGGCCACCGGTTCTTGGAGGTCGGCACCGGTTCCGGCTATGCGGACGTGACACTCGTCTTGGGCGATGGTGGCCTCGGCTACGCCTCGCACGCGCCATACGACCGGATTGCCATCACGGCAGCCTGCACCCAGATGCCGCCGCCCCTGATCGCCCAGCTCGCACTCGGCGGACGCATCATCGCGCCGTTGCTCGAAGACAGCATGCAGAGGCTCACCGTCATCACGAAGCGGGCCGACGCCCCCGAACGCGAGGTCATCTGCGACGTGCTCTATGTTCGCCTTCAGGAGCGCTATGGCCGTTGAGCGCACGTCGAGACCCGTCGCGCGTGCACGCGCGGCCATGGCCGCTCGCCGCGAGCCTCGGATGCCTCGACCACAGCGACGACTGACAGCGGCGGCTTTTCACGAAGCAGGCCACGCGGTGGCCGCCTATCATCTGCACGTCCGGCTGCGCCGACTCTCAATCGGCGCCGACGACGGCGAGGCGTTGGGATGGCTGGATCTGTGGCTTCCTCACGTGACCTCGGGCGAAGCCGAGAACGTCCGCCTGGCACAGGCTGTCGAGCGCGACATCATCGTGCTGCTGGCAGGCGCCCAGGCCGAACGAATCGGCGTTGGGCGCTCCAGCTGCCCAGCCGGCGGCCTCGATTTCTATGAAGCGATGCGCCGGGCGGGATCGATCTGCCGAACCAGCGAGGAGATGAGCGCATGCCTGCGCTGGCTGCAGCTCCGGACGCGCGCGCTGGTCGCCAGCCCGACCTGGCGTCAGCCAATCGAAACACTGGCCGCATGCCTACTGGAGCGTCGCCAACTGGGCGCCCGGGAGACGCGCGCCATCATCCGCGCCGCCATGTCCGGCGAACGACGCCCACTCCGGAGAGTGTCCAGGCGGCGGTTCACAACGGCCACGTGACGCTCGCGGATAAGGTCGGCGGTGCGCCACATCCGCGGCGTGCGCGGCATCCTGAATCACATCCAGGTCTCGCCGAAGACCACCCTGCGCGATGTTCGAGATCCGCTGACAGAGCGCCCGCAGCGTTCCGGGTGGTCACGCCCACACGGTCCGCGACCGCTGACTAGTCCGCACCGGCGTGCGGATTATTTGGCGCCACGGCACCGATCGCATCCGATCGCGCCGCCATCGCCCTCCTCCTTCGGGGTACCGGTCTTGCCTCGTTAATACCGGATGATCCCGGGTATTCACACATCGAGGAGAAGGACCATGCGAAAGGGATTGTTCATCGCGCCTCTGCTGGCACTCTCGGTGGCCGTCGCTCCCGCGTGCGCCACCAAGAAGTTTGTCCGCACAGAGGTCGGAAACACGAATGCGAGAGTCGATGCCTTGACGCAGGCGGTCGAGGAGATTCAGTCGCGCGTCGCGCAAGCCGAAACGACCATTGGCCAGGTCGATCAAAAGGCGGATGTCGCGGCGACATCGGCCACCGCGGCGCGTGCAGTCGCTGACAATGCCGCGAACACCGCGAACGCTGCGACCGTGGCCGCCAACGACGCCGCGGGGCGAATCGAGGCCGTTGAAGCCGCGTCGAGGCGTCTCGTGTATGAGCTGGCACTGAACGAGGACGAGGGCAATTTCAGGTTCGGCGAGAGCGATCTGTCGGATCGGGCGAAGACACACCTCGACCAGATCATCGCCTGGCTCAAGGCGAACCCGAAGATGGCCTACATCGAAATCGAAGGACACACCGACAACATCGGGCGTGACGCCGTGAACGATCGCCTGGGTCTGCAGCGGGCGGAAGCCGCGAGGCAATACCTCCACGAGCAGCACCAGGTGCCGCTGCACAAGATCAACGTCATGTCGTACGGCGCGGAGAAGCCGTTGATGCCCAACACGACCCGCGAGGGGCGGGCGATGAACCGGCGGATTGTGGTGCGGGTGCTGTCCTAGCCGGGGATGGCGCGGGCTCGAGCATCGTGGGTGAAGGCGTATGCGAACCGTAACGCGATCGTCCCTCTTCCTGGCTGCGCTCGTCGTAATCGTGGCCGCTGCGGTCTGGTCGACACGCGGTGCGATGCCGCCGGCACCCTCGATGCGTGCGGCGCTCGACCCGCCGGCGCCCGTGAGCGCCACGTCACCGGAGGTGCCGCTCACTACCGACTTGTTCCGCACGATCGCGCGACAGCAGAACCCGATTGTCGTCTCTATCATGACCAGAGCTCGTGTGGAGGTCCCGTCCCCGGAGGATGAGTTCTTCCAGTGGTTCTTCGGGCGCCCGCTCCAACCGGAAGGCCGGGTGCAGCGTGGACTCGGCTCTGGCTTCCTGATTGGTCGCGACGGCGAGATCCTGACGAACAATCACGTCATCGCGGGCGCCGAGGCGATCGACGTCGGCCTCTTCGGGGACGAGTCCAAGAGCTACAGGGCCACGCTCATCGGACGGGACCCGCTGACCGACAGTGCGCTCGTACGACTGCAGCGCCCGCCGGCCAATCTGCCCGTCGCGACGCTCGGCGACTCCGATGCAGTCGAGCCCGGTGACTGGGTGATGGCCATCGGCAATCCGTTCCAGTTGGGGCACACCGTGACGGTCGGCGTCGTCAGCTACCTGGGGCGTCCCTTCCAGGTCGATGAGGGCCGGTGGCAAAGGATGATTCAGACCGATGCCTCCATCAATCCCGGGAATTCCGGCGGTCCCTTGATCAACGTGCGGGGCGAGGTAATCGGCATCAACGCCGCGATTCTCGGTGCCGGCTCGGGCACCAACATCGGCATCGGGTTCGCAGTCCCCATCAACAGCGTGAAGACACTGCTGCCCCAGTTGCGCAAGGGCAAAGTCGTCCGCGGGCGCATCGGCGTGCAGCTTCGCGGCGGGTTCCTGTCCGACGAGGATGCGAAAGCGCTCGGGCTCTCCAAGGCGGGAGGCGCCATCGTCACGTCCGTCGAGTGCGACTCCCCCGCCGATCGTGCCGGGCTCCAGGCAGGCGATGTGATCGTTGCGTTCAATGGAACGCCGGTCGCCAGCGCGGATGACCTCGTGCCGCGGGTGTCGTCGGCGCCACCCGGCTCGCGTGTGAGACTGACGGTCATGCGTGACGGCCGGACGCACACCGTGGAGGTCACGGTCGAAGAACTCGTATCGGACGACGAAGGCAGGGCCGTCCGGCAGCGAGGGATCACGAGCGGCTTCGGGCTGCGACTTGGAGACGTAACCGCCTCGGTCGCCCGACAGCTCGGGTTGCCCTCCGGCATGGATGGCGCGGTCGTGTACGACGTGGTCGACGACGGCGCGGCGGATCGGGCCGGAGTCCGGCCGGGCGACATCGTGCGCAGCGTGAACCGTCAGGCGGTCCATACCGCGGCCGACGCCGTCGGCGCGCTCGAACGCATCGAAGCCGGGGGTTCCGCCTTCCTCCTGATCTGGCGAGACGGGAACGAGATGTTGGTGCAGGTGCGGAAGGAATGAAGTTTCCCGAGCGCGTGTCGCGTTCCGCTTCGTGACCGAAGGGGTGCCGCATGTCGATGCGTGATGTGCCGCCGGAAGAATGGGCCAATGGAAGACACCCGCATAGCCATCCTGGCTGGGTCGGCCAGCGCCCGACTGGGCAGCGCCGTGTGCACGCTGCTGGATCTGTCGCCCGTCGCCTGTGACGCCCGGCGTTTCCCCGATGGCGAGCTGTACGTGGAGCTGGCACAGTCGGTCCGCGGGACCGATCTCTTTCTCATTCAGGCGACCAGCCCGCCCGTGGACCAGCACCTGATTGAGCTGCTGATGCTCGCCGATGCCTGCCGGCGTGCCGGCGCAGACCGGCTGACTGGCATCATCCCGTATTTCGGCTACGCCCGGCAGGATCGCCGTGCGGGCCGCTGCTCGCTGGGCGCACGCGTCGCGGCCGACGTGATCGCGTCCGCCGGCTTCGATCGACTCGTACTCATCGACGCCCACACGCCCGCCATCGAGGGATTCTTCGCCGTGCCGATCGAGCACCTGACGGCGGCGCCGCTGCTGGCGCACGCGGTGGCGACCTCACTGCCTGCACCGTCGGTTGTCGTGGCGCCTGATCTCGGTGCGGTGAAGCTCGCGCGCGAATACGCCCGGCTGCTGCACATGCCCATGGCAGTCGTCCACAAGACGCGACTCGATGGCGAGGCCGTCGAGGCGAAGGCCGTGATGGGCGACGTCGCGGGGCGCTCGCCACTCGTCATCGACGATATGCTGAGCACTGGTAGCACCATCGAGGCCGCAGTTGCCACACTGCGCGCTGCTGGTGCCATCGATCCGGTGACTGTGGCCGTGACGCACGCGTTGCTGGTGGGCCCCGCCACCGACCTCCTGCCGAAGCTCGGCCTCGCGCGGATTGTCGCCAGCGACAGCGTGGAACGCGACGGCGCGGCGAACCTGCCGATCACGACGGAGAGCCTCGCGCCGCTCGTGGCCGCCACGATTCGTCACCTTCACCGCGACGAATCGTTGAGCGAGACCCGATATCCCGCCTAACCCTTCACGCACACCAGCGGAGCCAGCTTCGCGACCCTGTGGGAGAGGCCCGCCGCATCGGCGGCCTCGACAACCGCGCCCACGTCCTTGTAGGCGCCCGGCGCCTCTTCCGCCACCCCCCGTGACGAGGGGCTGCGCACGATGATGCCCCGCGCGGCGAGCTCGTCGATCACCTGCCGCCCCTTCCACGTCCGCAGGGCTTGATGCCGGCTCATCGCCCGACCCGCACCGTGGCACGAGGACGAGAACGACAGCCGCTCGCTGTCCGCCGTGCCGACCAGGATGTACGACGCGGTCCCCATCGTGCCCCCGATCAATACCGGCTGCCCGATCTCGCGCAGGCCCGCCGGCAGATCCGGATCTCCAGGCCCGAGCGCACGGGTCGCACCCTTCCGGTGGATAAAGAGCGACTTCGTCGCCCCGTCGCAGCGATGTGGCTCGAGCTTGCACGTGTTGTGCGACACGTCGTAGAGCAGGGTCAGGGTGGCCTGCGGCAGCACGGCGGCGAACGCCTGGCGTACGAGGTGCGTGATGATCTGCCGATTCGCAAGGGCGCAGTTGATGCCGGCGCGCATCGCGCCGAGGTACCGCTGGCCGATCTCGGATTCCACCGGTGCGCACGCCAGCTCACGGTCGGGCAGGACGATGCCCAACGCGGGCGCTGCAACGGCCATGTCCTTGAGGAACTCCGTGCCGATCTGATGACCCAGCCCGCGCGACCCGCAGTGGATCGACACCACCGCCTCCTCCACCGCCAACCCGAACGCCTGCGCCACGTCCGGGTCATAGATCTCGGCCACGCGCTGGACTTCGAGGTAGTGGTTGCCCGACCCGAGCGTCCCCATCTCGTCTTCTTGCCGGCGGCGCGCCCGCACCGATGCCGCCGACGGGACCGCACCTGGCATGCACCCGTGCTCTTCGATGCGCTCGAGATCCGATTCCCAGCCGTAGCCACGCCGCACCGCCCATCGGGCGCCGCCCTCGAGCATCGCGTCGATCTCGTGGTCGTCCAGATGAATTCGACCGCGGCTGCCGACGCCCGCCGGGATGCTGCGCGCCAGCTCGTGCGCGAGCTGCGCCTTCACCCGTTCGACGGCGTCCACGTCCAATCCCGTGTGTAACGTCCGGACGCCGCACGAGATGTCGAACCCGACGCCGCCCGCCGAGACGATCCCGCCCTCCTGCGGGTCGAATGCGCCAACCCCGCCGATCGGAAACCCGTAACCCCAGTGTGCGTCGGGCATCGCGTACGAGGCACGCTGGATGCCCGGCAGCATCGCGACGTTGGTGACCTGCTCGCGCACCTTCTCGTCCATGTCGCGCACGAGCGTCTCAGATCCGTAGATCACGCCTGGCACGCGCATGGCCCCCGTTTGCGGGATCCACCACTCGTAGTCAGACTTACGTATGAGCGAGGACAGTTCCATATCTCACCTGCCTCACCCCTCTCGCAACGGGCGTGCCTGCGATGGAACGCCGGAATGGACCGCGCGACAAGGACCTCGCAGATCCGATGCTCTCCATGGGGATAATCACGGCGCAGGACGGGAATATTCCGCTGCCGCCGTGGGCCCGGCAGTTCGACGCGGCACGTCGAAGATCCGCGGCTCGGGCCAGCCGCGGAACGGTTGGCCGAGATCGTCGGCGCACGTCTCGTATCGTGCTCGTGCGCGTCGCTTGCATCAGCCGCCGCAGAACTTGCGGCGTACGCGAAAGCCGGGGCACGTCTTCCCTGCTGTGCCGAGCGGCGTTCACGGTCGTGGTTGCGGCCTCTCCGTGCCGCCCACTTCCGTTCGTCACACTCGCTCACCCAGGGGCGTTACCCCGGTCACATTCTACGCAAGCACAGAGTAAGCCAACTCGCCGGGGCCGTCTGACGGGCGAACGCGCCGAGTCCGTCGAAGCACAAGGCATCGTGGGGACTACTTCCCGGCTCCAATGAAAGTTTTTCGCGTCCCGTTACCCGTCGGCTGTCGCCTATCGTCGTAGCATGAACTGCGCCCCGCTTTTGCTGCAGGGATCACGCATGCGAGGGAGTACGGAGTACGTAGCGAATCATGGCGCTGCTCGAGCCGACGCCGGAAGAGCTTGCTACCGCTGTGGCGTTGCGGCAACATGTCGCGGCACTGGCGAAAGCCCCACGCAATCTTTCGCACGGTGAATCGCTCGAGCGTGCGGCCGCCTACATCGATCGGGAGCTCACGCGGGCCCGCTACGACCCGCGCCATCAGACGTACGAAGTGGCGGGGCGACAGGTCAGAAACATCGAAGCCGAGCGGCGAGGCAGCCGTCGGCCCGCTCGCGTCATCGTGATCGGGGCGCACTATGATTCGGTCGCCGACTCTCCAGGAGCCAATGACAACGCCTCCGGGGTCGCTGTGATGCTCGAGCTCGCCCGCAGGCACGCCGCGCCGGTCACGGTCGCTTCGACGGTGAGATTCGTCGCGTTCGTCAACGAGGAACCGCCCCACTTCATGACGGCCACCATGGGGAGCTTCAGGTACGCGGCCGAGGCGGCCGCCCGCGGCGATGACATCGTGGGCATGATGTCGCTCGAAACACTCGGGTGCTACAGCGACGTGCCGGGCAGCCAGCACTACCCGTTTCCTTTCCAGCTCCTGCTGCGCGACCGGGGCAACTTTCTCGCGATGGTGTCGAATCTCGGCTCGGTGCGTGCGCTGCGAGCCGCATCGAAGGCGTTCCGATCGGCCACCCGACTGCCTCTTCTCGCCTGTCCGGCGCCAACCTGGATCCCTGGCGTCGCATGGTCCGATCACTGGTCCTTCTGGCAGCACGGGTACCGTGCAATCATGCTGACCGACACGGCCCTCTATCGGTACCCTCACTACCACTCGAGCACGGACACGCCCGAACGGCTGGATTACGAAAGAATGGCGCAGGTGGTGACCGGCTGCGTCGCGGCGATCCGCGCGTGGACGTGACGTGAGCGGAGGAAAAATCCCCAGGTGACCGGAAAAGAAGGTGCGTGTCTTGCAACGTACAAATCGCGACCGAGGGTTGCGTGGCCCTGGACGCCCCGCGCCCGTGAGTCGAGAAGGCGCACGCTATGAAGTGGTCCTGGAAGCTGGCTCACGTTGCCGGTATCGGCGTCTACATGCATGCCACCTTCTTGCTCCTGATTGGCTGGGTGGCGCTCGGGCATTGGCTCGCCGAGCACAGCCTCGCCGCCGTGTTGACCGGTATCGCGTTCATTCTCGGGCTCTTTGCGTGCGTCGTGCTGCACGAGTTCGGCCACGCGTTGACTGCGCGACGGTATGGCATCGCCACGCGTGATATCACGCTGTTGCCCATCGGAGGCATTGCACGCCTCGAGCGGATGCCGGAACAGCCCAGGCAGGAGCTGTTGGTGGCCTTGGCTGGCCCGGCGGTCAATGTCGTGATCGCAGCGGCGTTGTACGGCTCGATGGAAGCCACGACCGGCTTGACGCCCGTAGCCGAACTTGACGTGATGCACGGCCCCATCCTCGAACGCCTGATGTTCGTCAATCTGTGGCTTGTCGGGTTCAACCTGCTGCCGGCGTTTCCGATGGACGGCGGACGTGTGTTGCGCGCCTTGCTGGCGACACGTATGGAGTACACACGCGCCACACAGATTGCGGCGACGATTGGACAGGGCACGGCATTGGCGTTCGGGTTCCTGGGCCTCGTTGGCAATCCCTTCCTCGTGTTCATCGCGCTGTTCGTCTGGATCGGCGCCGCGCAAGAAGCCAGCATGGTCCAGATGAAGGCGGCCCTGGCGGGGATCCCCGTGAGCCGAGCGATGATCAGCGAGTTTCGAACGTTGTCGCCGGGCGACGTGCTGGATCGTGCCGTGGACCTGCTGATCACGAGCGCGCAGCGGGATTTCCCTGTCGTCGATGACGGGCGTGTCATCGGCCTCCTGCTGCACCGCGATCTGCCTGCCGCGCTCACCCGCCACGGTCGCACCGCACGCGTCGCCGAGGTCATGCGGCGCGATTTCCGGATGGTGGATTCTCACGAGATGTTGGAGGTGGCCTTCAGGCGGCTGCAGGCCTGCGAGTGCCACGCGGTGCCGGTCATGCACGGCGGCCGATTGGTTGGCCTCGTGACCATGGACAACATCGGCGAGTTCGTGTCCCTTCAGGCCGCGATGGGAGAACGTCGACGCCCATCGGTTCCACGGGCCGCCTGATGGCACGAGAACGACGTTTGCGTAAGCCCCGCATACCGTCATGTCTCCCGCTACACAGTCGCGAGCGGCCCCGACCGAGGCAACCCGGCGAGGCGTCGAGCGCCAGTTGCTGGCGATCGCGGGCGAGCTGGTCGGTGAGCTCGGCGGCGCCCCAGCGACGCCGTCGATCCGTGACTCGCTGGAACGCGACTTGGGCATCAGCAGCCTGGAACGTGTCGAGCTGCTCCTCCGCCTCGAACGCACATTCGGCGTTCGCCTCGCCGACGCCGTGATGGCCGAGGCCGTCACGCTCGATGATCTGGTGACGGCCGTCCTCAGAGCCGAACCTCGCATCGCAGAACCGCTGCCCGTGCGGCACGAGCCTCGCAGTCCTGGAAGGCCGGCACCCTCATCGGCCGAGACGCTGGTCGAGGTGCTGTTCTGGCATGCGGAGCGGACACCGGATCGCGTGCACATCCACCTTCGGGAAGACGCCGGCGGCGAGGTGCCGCTTCGATACGGAGAGTTGATGACGGGCGCAGAACGCGTTGGCGGCGGCCTTGGCGCGCTGAGGATCAGGAGAGGCGACCGAGTCGCGCTGATGCTGCGCACTGAACCGGCATTCTTTCCGGCGTTTCTCGGCACGCTGATGGCGGGGGCGGTGCCCGTCCCGATCTATCCACCCTTCAGGCTGGACCAGATTGAGGAGTATGCCCACCGGCAGGCCGGGATCCTCCGGAACGCCGGCGCGCGAGCCCTGATCACGTTCGCCGACGCCCGGCGCGTCGCCCGGCTGCTCCGAGCCGCGGTACCCTCTCTCGACCACATCGTCACGATGGAGCAACTGGGTGAAGGCGCAACCGCCAGGCCCGCCGGTCCGTTGCGCTCCCCCGACCCCGCGCTCATTCAGTACACATCCGGCAGCACCGGCGCACCAAGAGGCGTGCTGCTGTCTCACGCCAACATCCTGGCGAACATCCGGGCGTTCGGCGAAGCGCTTGCGGTCCAGGCAGACGATGTGGTGGTGAGCTGGCTTCCGCTCTACCACGACATGGGCCTGATTGGTGCGTGGCTTGGAGCGCTCTATTACGGCATTCCACTCGTGCTGATGTCGCCGCTCGCCTTTCTCTCGAGGCCATCGCGGTGGTTGTCCGCTTTGCACGCCCATGCGGGCACGGTGTCGGCCGCACCGAACTTCGCCTTCGATCTCTGCGTCCACAAGATTGCGGACGACGAGATCCAGGGGTTGGACCTGCGTCGCTGGCGTTTGGCGATGAACGGCTCGGAAGCGGTGAGCGCCGAGACCATCGAGCGTTTCATCCGCAGGTTCGCGCCGTGTGGGTTTCGGGCCGATGCGATGTGCCCGGTGTACGGGCTTGCCGAAGCGTCGCTGGCGCTCACGGTGTCGCCGGTCGACCGCCCGGCTCGGGTGGACACCGTGGCGCGGGAGCCCTTCGAGCAGCGTCGCGCGATATGCCCGGGCGAGCGCTCCGACCGTCATGCGATTCGGTTCGTCTCGTCCGGCCGGCCCCTCCCGAACCACGAGGTACGCATCGTCGATCCGTCGGGACGGCTGCTCGAGGATCGGGTGGAAGGGCACGTGCAGTTTCGCGGCCCCTCGGTCACCGCCGGATACTTTGGCAACCCGGAGGCCACACGCGCGGTTCTGCACGACGGCTGGATGGACTCCGGTGACCTGGGCTATTGGGCCGACGGGGAGCTCTTTATCACGGGCCGGACCAAGGACGTCATCATTCAGGCGGGCCGGAACATCTCCGCGCAGGAGGTCGAAGCAGCCGCCGGCGCGACGCCGGGCATTCGCAAGGGATGTACCGCGGCCTTCGGCGTCCATGAGCCGACCCTCGGCACCGAGCGTCTCGTCGTGGTGGCGGAGACCCGTGAACGCGATCGCACGCGCTGGCGTTCGCTGCAGACGGCCGTGCAGGACCGCGTGACTGTCGCGATCGGCGTCCCGCCGGACATCGTGGTCGTCACACGTCCCGGCGCGGTGCTGAAAACGCCGAGCGGCAAGATTCGGCACAGCGCCATGCGCGACGCCTATCTGAAGGGCACGCTCGGGCGGCGGCGACCGCTGGCCCTGCAGCAGGTGCGGCTGCTCGTCGCGAACCTGGAAGCGCGTGCGGGTCGGGTGGTCGATTGGGGCGGGCGCCTCCTCTTCACGGCCTACGTCGCGGCCATCGCGGGCACGACGCTCCCTTTGTTATGGCTGTACCTGCTCGTAACGTCGCCCGGACGCCGCGCGGACCGAGCCGTCAAGTGGTGGTCGCGTATGGCGCTCACGGCCTGCGGCGTCCGGCCGCGCATTGTCGGGCTCGAGCACCTGCACGGCGCGGTCGCGGCGATTCTCGTTGCGAATCACGCCAGCTACATCGATTCCGTGGTGCTCATGGCCACCATCCCCACCGACTTTCGCTTCGTGGCCAAACGCCGGCTCGCGGATTACCCGCTGATCGGTACGGTGATCCGGCGGGCCGGCCACGTGACGATCGAGAAGGCCACCGTCGCACAGCAGTTGGCCGGTGCGACCGACCTGGCGCACCTCCTGCGCGCAGGACAACAGCTGCTCGTCTTTCCAGAAGGCACGTTCGTCCGCCCGCCGGGGTTGCTCCCTTTTCGCCTCGGCGCATTCAAAGCCGCCGTCGAGGCCGGACTGCCCGTCATCCCGATTGCCCTGCGTGGCACCCGCCATGTGCTGCCCGCGGACACCTGGCTGCTTCGCCGCGGACGGATCGAGGTCACCATTGGCGCACCGCTCACACCCGAAACCCGGGGGTGGCAGGCAATGGTGTGGCTTCGCGACCAGGCACGCAGCATCATCGGGCAGGGTTCGGGCGAATCCCTGCAAGGCATGTGAGGCATGCGCTACGCGGAGACAAGCGTCAACGCGCCATCCGGCATCAGGTCGACCCGCGCGCCGAACGACCTGCTGATGCGGTCGAGCGTCGTGCACAGCCAGCGCGCATCCGCCGCGGATGCCCGATTCAGCCGCAGCTTTCGAATCTGCAGCGGCGTCATCCGCAGCCCCGAAAGGCGGCCCGTCGCCGGATCGACAGAGGGAAAGAACATCAGGACGAGATCGTCGCGGTACTGCTCGTAGCCGGAGATGCCTTCGTAGTCGTCGATGAAATCGCCGCACCCGTAGAGAATCAGCTTTTCGCGATAGATCTCGATCGGCCTGACGTGATGCGAGGAATGGCCGTGCACGATGTCGATGCCGCCGTCCACGAGGCGGTGCGCGAACTCGACGTGGCGGCGCGGCACGTCATAGCCCCAGTTGCCGCCCCAGTGAATCGACAGCACCGCGATGTCGCCGGGGCGGTCCTCCGCCGTGATGCGCGCAGCCACGGCCGCCGCTGTCTCGTCGCTCAGGTCCGGGAGAAGATCGACGCCGGCCTCGTCCGTAAGAGCCGCCCAATCGCCGGAGACCCCACTGCTCTCATGGGCGCAGGCACCGGCAATGAGACGGATGCCACCCGGCAGCACGCGCACCGCGGGCCGCCTGGCTTCCGCCAGGGTGCGCCCCGCGCCAACCGGCATGACACCCGCGTGCTCCAGCGTGTGCAGCGTCTCGATCAGCCCCGCCCGCCCGTAGTCGAGCACGTGATTGTTGGCCAGCACGCAGGCGTCGACCCGCGCCGCCGTGATGCAGCCAATGTTCCCAGGGTGCATGCGATAGTGAATGCCCTTGCCCCGATCGTAGTCATCACTACGGGTAACGCTGGTCTCCAGATTCACGATCCGCACGGCAGGCGCGACGGCGTTCCACTCGCCGATCGCGTCTCCCCAGATGTACGCCGGGTCGACACCGCGCGGGACCGCGCCGGAGACGTCCTCGGCAAGCCGCACGTACTCCCGTGCGTCTGTGACGAACGGCTCGTGGAGCTCTGGTTCGGACGGATATGGCAGGATCTGATCGACGCCTCGGCCGGTCATCACGTCTCCGCACAGAAACAGCGTCAACTGTGCGCCGGGCATCGGGGTGCTCCGTCAGCGCCGGGACCTCGTGACGCCCATGACACCCCGATCGACGTGTCGCCGACGCTATGCCGCGCGGATCTCGACCTTCGTCGCGGGATGTGCCAATGGCGCAGTCACCCGCAGGATGCCGTTGTGATACTCCGCCGAGACGCGCGCCGGATCGATCGGCTCCGGAAACCGGTAGGTTCTGAACAAGGGGCCGTTCACGAATTCACAGAGCACGACGTCGCCTTCCTGCTCGCGATCGGCATGATGGAGGTCGGCGGCCAGCAGCAGCTCCGTCGGCGTGACGCGCACCTCGAACTGTTTCGGATCGACACCGGCGACTGCGGCCTCGACCACGAAGGCGTCTGTGGTACGCCGCACCTCGATCGCCGGCCGCCAGATCGTCTCCCGCTCGGCCCTCAGCCAATCATCGAACGCGTGCCCGAGCCGTCCGCCGCGCTCGCGGAAGATCTCTGTCGCCCGCGCGGCAATGCGGCGCTCGGTGGCTTCAATGTCGTCCAGCAGACTATCGACGGTTTGAAATCTGAGTTTCATAGCAACACCCCTCGCTGCGAATCGCGCCGCCGAAAATGTCGCGGCCGCGGGAGTTGCAAGCCGCGATCTGTTTTCCAGGCGACGCGTTCAGGACCTGGCGAACAGAACTGGGCGAGGCCCCCGGGTCATGCGGTGAGTTACGCGCCGGCCTTCTTCCTGGTCGAGAACCCGAACAGCGCGTACGCCGGGCACCAGCCGACGAGTCCGGTGACGAACGCAATCGCCCCGATCGCCAGAAGCCACATCGCGCCCGTTTCCGGCCATGTCGTCCAGGCGGCGTACCCGAGCACGAGCCCGATGAGCAGCCGGACCAGGCGGTCCCACAGGCCTTCATTTACGAACGTCATGGCAAGCCTCCTTGAGTCTCTGAGTCCACTCAAAGAAGAGGGCAATTGCCATACCGGGCGCAAACGGCCGGCAGCATATCTTGAGAGGCCGAAACGCGAATGTTCCTTCCGAGGCTCGCGAAAAAATCAGCGGTCGCCGTTGAAGAATCCGATCATGGGCGCGGGAGCTTGAACTGTCCGGTGGTACGGACGATGCTCCTTCACGAAGCGCCGGAGAGCGGTTCGTGATTCCGCCGACCCGCATCCTGGCTGCCGTTGACTTCTCCGAAGCGTCGCGGACCGCGTATGCGTGCGCTGCCCGTCTCGCCCACCAGTGCCGTGTGCGCCTCGATGTTCTCTACGTTGAAGACGCACTGCTCGCGGCCGCAGCGCGCACGCGCGGCGTCGAACTTCGCGAAGAGGCGATGGACGAGCTGCGGCGGCTCTATTCGGCTCACTGTCGCCACACATCGTGCGCCCCGCACTATCACGTAGTGGTGGGCCAGGCCGTCAACACCATCCTCGCGACTGCGCAACGTGAAGGTGCGAGCCTGGTTGTGGTTGGCGCGCGCGGGATGTCTGGAGCTGAGCGGCTGGTGTTTGGCTCGACGACGGAGGGGTTGCTTCGGCAAGCACGCGTGTCGGTGCTCGTCGTGCCCGAGAGCTGGACGGCGCCGAACCCCGAAGCACCAGATCTCACCGGAACCGGGCCGATCATTGCAGGCATCGACATGACGAGCCCGTCGATCGAGGCGGGCGCGGCGGCTGCGCGCCTGGCCCGCCTGCTCAAGACCGACGCTATTCTTCTGCACGTGGTACCCGAGCTCCGAGTGCCGGACCGGTGGTGGACCCACGCGGCCACGGCTCTGCAGGGACGCCTTGATCAGTGTCGATTGGATCTCGAACGTCTTGCGAAGGGGATGGAAGCCGCCGGACCCGTCAGGCTCGAGGTTGCATCCGGCAGTATCCCGCACCGGCTGGCGGAGGCCGCCCACGCGTCGCCTCATGCCATGCTCGTCCTCGGCCGTGCGCTGCGCCGGCGCGGCAACGGCCCGCCCGGGGCGATCGCCTACCGCGTGTTGACGCTCGCGCGCGTGCCGGTGCTGATGCACATCCCTTCCTGAGGATGAGCCGCGGCGCGGTTGGACCTCACTTCTACACTTCTACTACGCCCCCGCGCCGGCAGAGCGCTACACATCGGGTCGTCCACTCGCACGGTTCTTGATCAGCAGCACCTCGGTAATCTTGCGCGCCAGATCGGCCTCAACCTGCAACGCGCTCTGGAGTTGGTCGATGAACGTGTTCTCGCGACTGCCCAGACGGCCGTCTGCCAGCACCACGTCGATCGCGAGCGCAAAGGTCGTAGCGCGGAATTCGTCAGGAATGGCGTCGGCGCCTGCCCTGAGCACCGCCCGCAGACCATGTTCAGCGATCAGATCCAGCCCCCGCTTCGTGACCGCCGCTACGGCTTCCTCACCGAGTCCGATCGCCCATCGCGTGGTTGCCAGCACTTCACTCAACCGGCGAGCCTCTTCCGCTCCCAGGACGCCATCGACGGCCACGCCGGCGACGAGAATGGCCACGACGGCCTCGGATTGCGACAGCCTCAATGCCGCGACCGGATGATGGAGCGAGTTGTTACCCACAGCGTGGGGCAAGATGCCTCGCGAGGAATGCAGGCAGGACCCGGTCGCGGACCCGACGAGACATCGTGGATGTCGTCATGTTACGCAACACGTGGACGACACGCACAAAGCCTGCCGCCGCGACGTCGCCACGATATCGCGTGAGGCATGGGGCCTGCAGCCCACGTTGCCGCCATGGACTCGGAAAAATTGCAGGCGCTGGGAACTTTTCACCATCGCTTCGTGACGTTCCCCAGCGGGCACTACGGGAAGGGGGACTGGAGAAGGCCTCGTCGTGAGGCGAGTTACTGCAGGTTGACGTTCTCGGCACGGGGACCTTTCGGACCCTGGCCCACGGTGAATGACACCGCCTGGCCTTCCCGCAAGTCGTCGAACGGCGTGCGAGCACAGGCGGACTGATGGAAGAAATACTCGGTGCCTTCAGCCGTTGTAATGAAGCCGAAGCCTTTTTCGGTAATGCGCTTGATTGTTCCGTTCATGGTTGCCATTGATAGGTTCCTTTGTTGTCATCGTTAAACGTGCAAGACGGACAGGGGTTCCCCACCGTTGCCCCGGAGCCCGGCCTGGCGACGGGAGACATTTATCTGAACGATCCCGCCGCACGGTGTCCACGCTGCAGTCGGCCGGTGTTCCAGATCTGGCCGCATGCCGTGCAGCGCCAGTACGTTGAGACGTTCACTTCCTTGGCCGTCGTCCTCACGTCAGGCGAGTTGCAGAAAGGGCAGGCCTTGGGCGTGACGGTTGCTTCATCCGGGCTGGTGTACACGCGGCTCCCCATCTCAGCGCTGTGGATCGTGTCCTTGCCCGAGCCGCTGTTCGGCTATCCATCGATGGCTGACCGTCCCGAGGTCGAAATCTTGATAGCGCCGAAACCATGATGTCGCGAGCATGACAATCGCCACCGCAACCCCGACGCCCAGGACGATCCAGCCGGCATTCACGAGCGCCGCTCTATTCCTGCCGTCGCGGGGAGGCGGTTGGCCCCTACGCGAATTCCGCTCGGCGATCCGTCAGCAGCGTCACCACAGAATCCCGCCGGGTCGTTGCTGCCACATCTGCTCTGGTCGTCACAGTTCGCGGCCTCGGGCGCAAACCTCCGCTCGTCCTGCGCGCTCGAAGGGCTCGTCACACTGAGATCGATCCGGGTGGCAGGCGGCGGAACCACCGCCGCGTAGTTCCGTCGTTCCCGGTATGCGACGAATGCAGCGAAGGGCACAACGACAGAACCGGAAACGCTCATCGCCGCTCCTCGGTGGCATGGAGCACTTCGGTGATCGTGGGCGCCGGGGCCTTCCACAGCACCATCATCCAGGATGCAGCAAGATACCAGCGTAAGTGGTGCGAAGACATTAGAAGCCCACCTTTCGAGAGGGCTTTGATGAGGGCTGACCGGTGAACAGGACGGCGCGGAGGGCCAGGACTCAGGAAAGCGTTATAGAGGGATAATACGCCCTGGACGCAGAAAACACAAGGACCATGCGGAATGCGTGATACGATGAACACGCTTTCCTGAGCGCCGCACCGCATTCCTCCAGCGGCAATCTCCTCATCAAAGCCCGTCAACATCGTGATTGTCAGGTTGTGGTGTCTCATGGCAACTCTTCCGATGGCAACACTCGTGGTCGCCGAGACAGAAGACACGCGCGACGCGCAGGAAACGCGCTGGGTCGCCT
>JACPTI010000002.1:0-4326 GCA_016192845.1 Acidobacteriota bacterium | reverse complement strand
TCGCCTTCGCGGTAGTTCTGATCGTGTTCGTGTGCGTGACGCTCGCGGTGCTGCTGTAGCGCGTGCCGAGATACCCGCAAGGACGGCACGACATGGTGACACGCCCGCCGCATTTCAACCCGTTTGAGTTCGCCGTCGTGTCGGGACTTCGGGCGCATCAATTGATGGACGGATGTCTGCCGCAGCTCGACGGCGAACACAATGCCACGACGATGGCCCAGATGGAGGTGGCAAGCGGCAAGATCTCCCGGGCGTCCCGGCTCAGTGAATCTGCAGGTCCGGTATCGGGCGACCGGCGAACAGGTATCGGCACGGCACCGCCATCCAGCGGGCGTGTCGAGCGGATCGGCTGACGCGCGCGCTGTCGGTCGCGATACCGGTGTTCGCATACATCTGACGATAGATCTTCGAAATCAAGAGAAACGCCAGCCGCGCTCTGAACGACCGCACCGCGCGCGACCGGCGCCAGATGCTGCGAAGCGAATAGAAGCGATCCCACACGTGCTGCGTGCGCCGGCGAATCTCCTCGGCACTCATGACGGGGTGCTCGATGTAGACCTTCGGTCGGATGGCCTGCGGAATCAGCCAATGCCGCGTCACCGGAATGCCTCCAACGGTCGGCGGCTGGGACCCCATGGACGTCTCCCACTCCGTGAAGTCGAGCGTGCCCGGAAAGGGCGTCAGCATGACGAACTGCGCGAAGGTGAGATCCGCGCGCTCGGCGACAGACAGGCAGGCGTCGAACGTGGCGGGACGATCGCTCGGCAGACCGAAGATGAACGAGCCGAGGACGTGTACGCCGTGCCCGCGGAACGTCCGAAGCCGCTCGACGAGCGCTTCGCCGGTCGCGTTGAAGTCCTTGTAGATGTCCTTGAGCCCTTCGGGCGTCACCGACTCCACACCCACGAGTGCCCCCTTGATGTTGGCGCGCCGCATCGCGTCCAGGAACTCGGGGTCCTCGGCCGCCTCCATCGTGATCTGGGTGAAGAAGACGGTGTCGGCTGGAAGGCGCTCGAGGGCCGCCATCAGCTCGAACCGTTCGGCACGCATGGCCTTCAGCTGCTCCAGATGGCTCGGATCCTGGCGGCGGGCCGCCATACGCAGATCGTTCAGTGTGACCGGGTAAAAATTGTCGTCGGCCAGCGCGATGAACCGGAAGCCGCGCCGGCGCAGTTCGACGATTTCGGCGAGCACGCGGTCGACGTGCCGCTGGCGCGGACGCTGGCCATCAGTCCGCCACACGGAGCAGAACGAGCAGTGCTTCGGACAGCCGCGGACCGTCTGTACCGAGGCCCACATGTAGCGCCTGTCGGGCAGCAGTTCCCATCGACCCGGCAGGAACGCGTCGGCGTCGATGCGACCTCCGTCGTACCGCGCATTCGGCGTTCCCGCCGCGCAATCGCGCAGCACCACGGGCCAGACCCGCTCGCCATCGCCGGTGACCACGGCATGGGCACCACCCAAATCCCGAGCCTCGTCGGGATACAGCGTCGCGTGAATGCCGCCAAAAACAACGTATGCACCGGCCGCCCGCGCCGCCGTTCCAATTTCATAGCCGCGCAGGGCATTCCCCGTGTGAATGCCGATGCCGACGACATCTCCCCGTTTGATGAGCGCGGCGTCGAGCGGCTGGAGCGTCTCGTCGGCGAGCACGGGTGTTCCGTAAGCGGCTGGGGTCGCCGATGCAAGCACGTACAGCCAGCGTGGTGTAATCACACCGACGCCAAAAGAGACGTGACTTGGATTGATGAGGTGAACGATCATCAGCAAGAACAATACGCGAGGACACCGGCTCTCCGCTAGTGGGTCTCGCGCCGCAAGAGATCCCAATCCGTCTGCGTGCCGACAAGGAGCGTCGCGCACGCCCGCTCCGGGGGCGGGCTCGGCTTCGCTCCGCACACGGCAATCAGGTGCGGCACCACGGAGACCGACGCGGGCGAGAAGAAGAGCGCGTCAGCATTCACCGGCGTGTCATCGTTCTCATCTTCATGCGGCCTTCCGGTGCGAGCGTCACGACTCGTGACGAACAGGCAGGCGCCATCAGGCCAGCCAACGGCCTTCAGCGCGTCGGCAAACTGTTCACGAATCGCCGCGACGTATCCAGCGACGATGCCCTCGTCGCTCAACGCGGCTCGGTACCACAGGCCAGAGGTCATTCGGCGACTGCGTTTGACAATTTTACGGCCAGAACCCAGGCGTGGCTGGTGGTCTCGCGTGTTGTCTTCGGTGGCGCGTCTGCTAGCCGCCGCGGCCGCGAGCCGTGTCCTCTCTCATCGTAGCCGCCGCTTCGCCGTCGAGGGCGGCAATGCAAGCCTCCGCCTCGCGCTTCAACGCAGCGGCGTCGGCCGCGATGGCCGCCTCGGTGTGCCGGCCCGGGTGTCGCACGCGTCGGTCCAGCGCGGCAATCAGTTCCGTTAGTGTCGATGGTGATCTTCTTCGCCTGGCCGAGTTCGTTCAGCGTCAGTGACTCGAGCCTGATGCCGAGGTCCTCCGTGACGGCGCGGCCACCCGTCAGGACGGCGATGTCTTCGAGCAGGGCCTTCCGCCGATCGCCGTAGCCCGGCGCCTTCACCGCGGCAGCCTGGAGCGTGCCTCGCAACTTGTTGACGACCATCGTCGCCAGGGCCTCGCCGTCGACGTCCTCGGCGATGACGAGCAGCGGACGGCCGGCCCGCGAGACCAGTTCGAGCAGCGGCAGGAGCTCCTTCACGGCGCTGAGTTTCTTCTCGTGGACGAGAATGACCGGATTCTCGAGGACCACTTCCATGCGTTCAGGATCGGTCACGAAGTACGGCGAGAGGTAGCCGCGGTCGAACTGCATCCCGTAATTGTTTACCGCCTTCGACCCATGAGCGGTAAACAATTACTAGGTAAGCACTTACGGAATGCGCCTTTCAGTCATCCGTTGTCCGAGAGCTGTCGCTCAGGTCCGTAAGTGCTTCACTAGTAACTGTTTACCGGCATGCGCCAGCCGACCCGGTAAACAGTTACCGGTCGCCCGATGTGAGTGTCAGATGTTGCTACGTAGCCGAACCGGGCAATTGCTACGGCGGGACTTGCACCCGCATGGTCAGCGCCGTTACAGGCTGCACCCCGCACACGGCTTACCAAGGGGCATTCGAAACGCGGCATGACGCAGCCTCCGGATAGTGAATCGTCCCCCGCAGGCGGTGAAGAGCGAGGGCGTGGAAGTAGTCCGGCGTCCATTGGGCGGCCTGACCCGGTCGCAGGTTGCGGCCGTGACGCTTGATAAGCAAGCGCTTCAGCCGCCGCGCGACATAGTCATCGACCTGCCCAAACTTGATGGCGGCATTGCCCGTGCGGAAGTAGGTCCCCCAGCCGCGGAGCACCGGGTTGAGCTGCGCGATGGTGTCGCGTAGCGGCCGGTGACACGCGCCGCGTGGGGTGGCCGCCTTCACACGCTGGCGAATCCGGCGCATGGCGCGGTCGGACGGCCAGCGCTGCAGGTAGTACACCGGCCGGTGTACCCGTTCCCACAGTCGGCCGCTCATGCGCTTGCGCAAATGACAGCCGAGGAAGTCGAAGCCCTCACGGCCGCGCGAGAGGTTGACGATGCCAACCTCAGAGCATGGAGGACCGGGAGAACAACCGCCTGACGGATGCGGAGCTGCACGCGTTCTTCGATCGACTGTTCCCGCGCGGGTTCGCGGGTGCCGACGTGCTTGCCGAGATCGCGCCGGAGGGCTGGGAACACTCGCCGTTGCTCGCGTGCTTTCATCCGTCCGTCGAGCAGAGATATCAGGAGACCGTGCAGCTGCACCGCAACATCGAGAGGCTGCGAAACGCACGTCCTCGCCGGAACAGCAACGCACAGTCAGATGAGGCGCGTTCCTCAGAGCCGACGCTGGAGGAAGTACGCACCGAGTATCAACCGAAGCCAGTCAGACCGCAGGAGGAAGCGACAGAGCTGGTCGGGATGTGTCTGTGGGACGTGTTCTCCGACAATCACGACGTGATCGCCGCGGACGGCCGCGTCGCCGATATCGGTTCGTTTCGCGGTGCAGGTGCGTTTCTGGACGAACACTTGACGCGCGGTCAGGATAGCTGGCGCGAGGGCGATTACCTGCGGTTCTATATGGGAACGATCTGGATCTCCAGGCGTGCCGACCTCACGCCGGTCTACGCGATGATCTTTCGCCGACTTCGGCCGGTAGGAGCTGACTGGGTGTACCATTTTCCCCAGCTCTACGTGACGCAGCTTGTACCCCGTGATCCCGGTGCGGAACAGCCGGCAAGCTACTCGGTTTCTGAGTCGGCAGCCGCGGAGGTGAAGGCGCAAAAACGCCGTGCCGAGACCGCGCGCTT
>JACPTI010000097.1 GCA_016192845.1 Acidobacteriota bacterium | reverse complement strand
CGCGGGAGATCGGTCTCCCGGCCGAGGAGATCGACGGCGCGCTCGAGGTGGGCCGCCGGGTCCGCCAGGGCGCTGCCAGCGCTCTCGATCGGGAGGCCGCCCGCCTGGGCGCCGCGCCGATCGCCGCTGCCCCGACCGCCGCCGCACCAGCCCGTGCCCACCGCTGCTGCGGCTGAGAGAAAGAAACCGGAGGAATCAGCGCTCGCCCAGGCCGGGTCTATGCGGCGGCCTGGGCGACGCGAACTGCACGCGTTCGGAACAACACCCGGACCGACGACCACGACGCCCATGGCCCTATAATCCTCGGCGTTCACATGCTCAACCGCTGCGGGACGCCGAACGACTGCCAGTGGCGGTTCCCACGCCGATGCGGAGGGGCCACGTCGACAACCGCCCGTTTCTGCGCTGCATGCACGGGTACGGACTGTGTCTGTGGCGACTGGGGCGTTTCGACGAGGCGGGGCGTGTCTTCGAGAGGATGCTCCGCCTCAACCCGTCCGACAGCCTGTCCTGCCTCAGTCGGAAGGTGACAGCCCGGGCTCTGTGATAAGACACAGGGCGAGAGGAGCTGTCATGAGCAAGCGGACGAGGCGGCGGCACACGCCCGAGCAGAAGGCGGTCCTGATCCGGCAGCACGTGGTCGAGAAGAAGCCGGTCTCGGAAATCTGCAGCGTGGCCCAGATCCAGCCGAGCGTGTTCTACAAGTGGGAGCGCGATCTCCTCGAAGCCGCGCCTGCGCTGTTCGCGGGACGCCGGGCTCCGAGCCGGGAGCAGGAACTGGAGGTGAAGATCGCGGCGCTTGAGACGGTGCGTGTCGAATTGAACGGACCCTTGGCTTTCTGCGCTGCTCGCGACGACCGCATGACGTCCTGATTGCACTCGGAAGACGAAGTACGTCCATTGCGCGAGGCTTCCTTCGTCTCGCCCGTCGAGGAGCACCCGGAACAGGACCATATCGCCCGAGATGTATCCGCCGTCACGAATGACATAGATGTTCGCGAACCCCGACGGTGGCGTGAACGCCTTCGAGCCTCGCTCTTCGCTCTCCGTCGCGAGGTCGACGGTAGCGCACGCGCCGAGCATCCCGGCGAGGACGACCGCCAGAGCCGTCAGCGACGGTATATGCGTGCGACGAATGGTGCGAGGGCTGCTGGCCGGCCGGCCGACGTCGGCTATGATTGCGGCGGATCGGAGTGGGCGCCGGAGACCGCGCGTGCAGCTTCGGAAAGCTCGTAGGCGGGGGGCCAGCATGACGGAGATCATCGCTACAGTCGCCTCGGCCATCAACATCGTTTCACGGCTCAAGGCTATCAACGATCGCATCCGAGACGCCGAGTTTCAGAACGTGCTCGCCGACCTGAACATCGAGCTGGCCGAAGCGAAGATCCAAGTCGCCGAGTTGCTCTCCGAGAACCGCGATCTCAAGCAGCGGATACGGGAACTCGAGAAGGCGGACGATGAACCATGTCCCAAGTGTCGGCAGCGGACGTGGCGCGTGGAGGACAGCAAGGCTGATGGAGTGTTCGGCGTCGTCGGAGCCACTCGGAGGACGTACAAGTGCTGGTCCTGCGGCTTGACGGAGCAGAGACTGATGACCTGAGCGAGTGGATACGACTGTTCGAGGCCCTGATCGACGAACCGGAAGATCGCGCGAATGGAGGACGAATGAAGCCGCTCCCGATCCACTGGCACGACGAACGACGTCACCCTCTCGGTACGCAGTGCGGAGTTCAAGTGCCCGGTATGAGACTCACCTCCGATCCGGACAAGGTGACATGCGAGAAATGCCAGCGTCTCCTTGGGCTTCCGATCCGCGTGCGAGTCGATCCGGCGCTTTCCATCCCGCCAGAGGAACGCGAGCGCCGCCTCGCCGAGATCGCCGCGGAACTGCGTCCGCTCGTCGAACGGCGGAACCGAGCCTACTGAAGGCTGCCGCGGTGAGCATCGCCCAACGCAAGCACGTCATCATCTACACCGATGGCAGCTGCATCGGGAATCCCGGTCCGGGTGGCTACGGAGCAGTACTGCTGTATGGGCGCATTCGGAAGGAACTCTCTGGCGGTTTCCGATATACGACGAACAACCGCATGGAGATCCTTGCCGCGATAGTGGCGCTCGAAATGCTGCGCGAACCATGTGCTGTCACGCTGTACACCGACTCGGAATACCTAGCCAACAGCATGATGCAGGGCTGGGCCGAGAGATGGCGGCAGAACGGATGGAAGCGCAAGAACGAGCGCGTTCCGAACGCGGATCTGTGGGCACGGCTGCTGGACGCCCGCGCCGCGCATGACGTGCGGTTTGAGTGGGTGAAGGGGCACGCAGGTAATCCCGAGAATGAGCGTTGCGATTTTCTCTGCAGGCAAGCGGCGTCGGCGCCGAATCTTCCTGCCGATGCCGGCTACGAGGGGGCGTGCCATCGCGAGGCGCGCGGAGACGCCCTGGAGACGCCGAGCACGATGCCTGTTGCCAAACGCAAGGTCACCGAGGAAGGCCAACCATGCAGGAAGTGCGGAATCCCGGTGACCAAGGAAATCCCTCGTGCGAAGAATCGTCGGCCTGGACAAGCATATGCCTATGAGTACTACCTGCGCTGCCCGGCCTGCGCAACGATGTATATGGTTGATGCAGCCAAGCGCGAGCTATCTTAGCGAGCCGAAGTCGTCGAAGTCGGGTTCAGCCCTCGCGTCCTGAGTGCGACATGGTCGCGCTCGTCGGTACTCGACGAGGAAGCGTCACTCTCCCCTATCCTGCGAGCCTCCACCGGGACGCACCAGCGGACAGCCGAGCGCTCACGGTTGTCCAGAGGGGGATGGGGCGCCGAATCCGATTGACGCCGACACGCCCCGACGCGTACGCTACGCCGCGAGAGCGAAAAGGTACCTCCCCGCTGAAAGGACCCCAAGGGCGTCGGCCGCAAGGCTAAGCGGGGAGGTCACATTTTCGGCACCGTGCCCACCTTCCACGTCCACCTCGACGAAGCCGGCGATTTCAACTTCTCGCCCCGCGGAACGCGACACTACATCTTCACGGCGGCGTGGACGTACGAGCCGGCGAGCCTCGCGCAAGAATTGACGTCGCTGCGGTTCTCGCTCCTGAAGGCCGGCCATGATCTGCCGATGTTCCACGCGACGCGCGACAAGCAGGTCAATCGCAACGCGGTCGTCGCGGCCCTCACGCGCCACGACACGTGGCGGTACGCCTCGGTCATCGTCGAGAAGGCGAAGGTGTACCCGGAGCTACGCGACGCGCATCGCTTCTACCCGCAGTTCGCCACGAGCGTCCTCAAGTACATCTTCCACCGCCACATCGCCCCGGGCACGGGAACCGTCCGTGCGGCGGGAACGTCGACCCGGCGCCCCGCCTCGTCAGACACGTCAAACTCTCCTCAGGACGCCGCACCCGTAGGGGCAGACCGCCGTCGTCCACGCCGGATCCCCCTCGCGGGTCGGGGCCTCGAACCAGTAACTGCACTGCTTCGGGCAGGCGTAGAGCCAGAAGTAGGTGCCGCGGTGGTCGCGCGCTTTCATCTCGCGCCCCTCGGGAGCCCACTCAATGCCGCTGTCTTCGGTCGTCATCTGCAATGAGTCGTGCCGCGCGAGCCGCTACCTCGCCAGACGAGGGTCGTCACTCGCGATGCAGAGGGCCTGGCCGGCGGTGACCATCTCGAAGACGGCAAATCGGGTCATCGAGTCGTTCTTGCCCGCTGTCTTGTGCCAGTAAGAATGCGAGCGCTTCGATTCGTCCACGAGCCCCGCCTTCGCCTGTTCACACTCGCGGGCTCGGTCGTGCGAAGAGCGGAGATCCCACTCTCGGAGAGGCGCCTCCCAGTCGGCGAGGAATGTCTCCCTTTCGGTGCCACGGTCCTTCACGAACTTCAGCGGCGCTGTGATCAAATACCAGCCGCCCGCCAGCGCCGGGCAAGGCAGGATCACAAGAGCGAAGGCCAACGCCGCAATCCAGATAGCGCGCGGCATGCGTAGCCAGGCGTGAAGCCAGAGACCCTCGCGCCGGCCGATGCCGTGGTAGGCGGCACAGAGGGGAGAGCGGCACGGGTGGTCGTCAATGACGCGGTGAGCGAGACCATGCACGGGAGGGCTCTCCCCTTGGGGCCGCAAGTGAGTGGGACCCTCCGAGCGTAGGTGAGCACCTTCGGGTGTTCAAGAGCGATTCGCGCGGCCTATCATCGGCAGCGATGAGGGTGCTCGGCCCGATCGACCTCGACGACGCGCTCGCGGCGTGGGCGCTACACGAATGCCGCGGCCGGAGGCGCCGCCGTCTCCCGCGCGACGTGCGCGAGATCATCGACGGGCCGGACGGGCGCGCGGCCGCGCTCCGCTTCATCCTCGCGACCGACATCGCCGACGAGATCGACGCCGCCGAGCCGCTCGCGTGCTTCCACGTCGCGATCACCGCGGCCGACGTCCCCGCCATCGTGACGGGCTGCCGGCACTGGCTCGACGAGTGGGCGCGCTGGCTGATCGACGAACCGACGCCCGCCGGCCGGTGGGTGCGAACGCTCGCGGCGAGCACAGATCCAGTCGCCGGCCCGTTGCTCGGGATCACGCGCGAGTCGGGGCGGACGATCACGCTCCTGGACGGGAACCACCGGGCCGCGGCGTGGGTCGTGCACGGCGACCGCGGCCGATGCTACGCGATGGTGCTGAACCTGATCATCTCGCGGCGGGAATGCTGGTGGGAGCGGTCGGCGGTGCGGTGATCCGACGCACCACGCCTCGAGCCCGTCCGCGCTCAGCCGTCGTGCCGGGTAGATCGACTCCTTGCCCACAAGCAACTCCTCGAGCTTCGCCCGCCGGTACACGAGTGGGCGGTCGCGGACATCTCGGCCGCCGTGCACGTACACGAGGTCGAACGCCGTAAACACCGGCGGGCTCCTGACCTCTTCGGGCGTTGCCGCGACTTGCAAGACGGGCGCTCGTGCCGTCGTGCGCTGCTCCATGGCGTACATCGCCTTCTTTGTCCGGGGAGGTCGTCGATCGGCGTTGATTGCGGCCCGTCCCGGACCGCTGTAGGGGCGTCGGTGTTCCGCCTCCCAAATTCTGACGCCCGCACCTCGATCACCGCCAACTGCTTCTCCATGGCGTCCTTGACCGCGTCCCGGCTTCCGGCATAAGGTTCCGGCCAAGGAGGCGGAACCGTGGCGACACTGCTTGGTCACGCGATCCCCATGGACGGTTACCCATGGGATCACGCGTATGCTACGAGCGACGAAGGTGATCAGTGGCCGTGCCACGGTGGCGCGGCGCCGGCAGTTCGGCGCTCGCTCGTTGCATCGCCCAGCCCGACCTCATGGCTGGCATCGACTACGGCGTCACCGGCGTGTGTCACCAGATGGCCAATCGAATTCTTTACCCTGCAGAAATTCTCGTAACCACGGCACGCGGTTACATCGGCTCGTTGACGATATGGGGCTCTTACGGCGTGCTGTGGCCGCTCGGTCCGAAAATCGTGCCGCCGTGGCCTGAACTGGAGGGGTGTCGGAAGCACTTGGCAGGGGACTCGCAAGACGGGGGAGGCAGCGGGGGATCAGGCTTCGAGGGCAGCGACGATGGAGGACACGACATGGGCTCCGATAAGAGCGGCGAGCTAGCGCGTCGCATCACGGCCCTGTACGAGGCTGCAGGACTCGGGTCTCGGACGAAGGCCGAGACGCCTCTGCCCGATCTCCGCCCGGCGGAGCTTCAAGCCGCCATCGATGTGGTTCTGGGCCAAGCGTGCCCGCAGCAGAAGCGAGATGCGGTGGACAAGATCCAGCGAGAACTGCATGGCGCCCAAGCGGACATCGCTAGCAAGCTCGCTGTCGGGAGCCTGAGTCCCGAGGAATATCTCGAAAGGCTTCGCGCCCTGATCGATCAGACGTTCGCGCGGTGCGAGGAGACCTTGGGCGCGAGAGACTTCCGGGCACTCTTCGGTGGTTCCGCAAAAGAGATCAGCGGACTGATCGACAGTGCGGCGTTTCTCTCGGCGCACCGTAGATAGCGCAGGATAGGTCTTCGGTCCTCTAGGCTCGCGACGCGCGTGGTGCCGCCCTGCTGCACTACGCCGTCATGGGCATCGATCCCGCCCGGTGCAGCGACCCACCGCGGTGTTCGCTTGACCGCCACCGGCTACGCCAGCGCGGTCGAACCGGCCACCAGCGCGTCGCCGGGCTCGAGCAACGGGACGGCGCTCTCCGCGGTGGCGCGAGCGGCTTCGGGTTGACCACCCGCCGCGCGAACGCGCCGAGGGCTTCCGGCGTCGGCTCCACGGCGGTCATCGACGGCAGCGGTTCCGGCGTCAACTCGACGAGCCGATCGAGCGTCGCGGCGAAGAAGATCGCGGCCCGGGCCCGCCGATACGGCGTCGCGTCCTCCGCTATCGCCTGCTCGTAGAAGCGTCGCAGCCGCTCCGACGTCAAGGCGATCTTCTCCTCGCGCGACAGGCTCGCCCACGGTCGGGCTGGCCCGAGACCAGCGATGGCGCGGTCGTAGGCGGTCCGCCCAGGCGGCCGGCGCGGCATGTGCCAGAGCCGAGCGCGGGCGCGCCATCCGGCTGCTCATCGCAGCACGCCGCCTGCGGGCTCGGTCACGACGAACTCCGCGCGCGCCCGTGCTCGCCCAGCCAGTCGAGCACCCGGCCGAGGTCGTATCGCGGTCGCGTCGTCTCGCCACCCACGTGCGGCAGACCCTTGCGTCGCCACAACCGGAGCGTCGAGTCGCTCACGCCGAGCCGCCGGCGCAGCTCGGACGAGGTGATGAAGCTGTCGGGAAAGGTCGTTCGGGGCTCGAGCACCGTCGCCATCCGGCCTCCTTCATGCTCGCCGGATCGGCGGGGCGGATGAGCGGGGAGCAGAAGCACGAAGCCGCCGACCGCCAGAGGCAGGAGAGGCGGCACCCCGCTCATCTCATCTGCCCCGGCCGTCGACGGCCAGGAAATTACGGGATCGGGGTCACCACCGCTTTTGACAGCTTCGGCAGCACCTCACCGGCCAGCAGTCGGCCCAGCGTCGCCTGGCCGGTGAACCGATAGAAGCACCCCTCCTCGCTCGTTTCCGGCGTAAGGACAAGCCGTCCCGCGAGCAGCTTCCGGAGGAGCTGTCGGGCCTCGCTTGGGTGGCGGGCGAGGAGAGGAACGCGTTCGGCGAGACGCGTGGCGCGGCGGGCCAGCCGAGGATGGAGCGCGCGCGGAGCCGCACCACGCTCAGCGCTGACGGTCGTAGCCGGAGCGCAGAGGACAGCGGTGCGAGGTCACGAGTCCGTGCGCCAGCGCCGGGTCCCGCGAGGGGCCGCTCGCGTGCCCACCGCGCCGGCGCTCAGGGGCTGCGCGCCGGCGGTGGGCTTCCAGGCGAGCACCCGATCGGCGCGCGCCTCGAGCCGGCCGCGCGCCACCGCGAAGCCGTGCGGCGAGAGCCCGCCGCGGGCCCGGCGCTCGCGCCGGGCCAGGGCGTCCTGCCGCAGCGCCTTGACGGCGTGGGGGAAGCGGGCCGCGCCGGCCCGGGCCGTGTCGAGGATCTCCCGGCAGCGGCGCTCGGTCACGAACACCCACAGGCACTGCAACCGGCCCCCGACTGTCCAGCCGGTCTCGTCGGGGGTGGCCACCGGATCCCGAAGAACGTCTGGAAGAGCCGGC
>JACPTI010000096.1 GCA_016192845.1 Acidobacteriota bacterium | reverse complement strand
GAGATTCGTCCGCTGGATGCCGAGCGCTTCGGCCGCGGCGCCAATCCGTCCGTGGTGCTGTTCGAGCACGTGCGCGACATACTCGCGCTCGAACCGCGCCCGCGCCTCCCGCAGCGTCCCGGAGTACACGAACACGCTCGCCCGATCGTCCAGCCGGAGCTTCGCCAGGACATCGCTCAGACGAATGAGGCGGCCGGGCACCTCCGCCACCAGCACCTTGAGCAGCTCTTCGAGCTCGTCGAGATTGCGCCGCCACGGCAGTGCCGTGAGCAGCTCGATGACCTGGCCCGAGGCGGTCTTGGAGGGCGCGTTGAGGGTGGTACACAGGCGAGCGATGAGATGGCGAAGCAGCGCCGGAATGTCCTCGCGCCGCTCCCGCAGCGCCGGCAGCCGAATCCTGGTGGTCGAGAGCCGCTTCAGCAGCTCCGGATGCAGCCGGCCGTCAACGTGATTGTGCGGGTGCGGGTCCACGGTCGCCATCACACGCACGCGGACGCGCGTGGTCCACGGCACCCGCTTCGTCGAGTGCACCTGCACCTCGCCGTCCTGAAGAATGCGGGCGAGGCGCGACTGCGCGTGGCGCGGCATCTCCGTAACGCGCCGCAACAGGAGTGTCCCGCCAAGCGCCCGATGCAGACGGCTGCTCTCGGCGATGCGGTCCAGATCGTGTCCCGTGGAGCCGCTCCGGTCTGCTTCGCACCCGAACAGCGCCTCTTCGACCTCTGCGCCCCACATGCAGTCGACGACGACGAACGGGCGCGCCGGAAGGGGCGAACGGTCGGCATCGAGCAGCAGCCGCTCGACCGAATGGTCCCGATCGTCGTCGGAGGCACGATGAATGGCGCGCGCGAACAGCTCGCGCCCAGTGCCCGGCTCGCCCAAGAGGAGCACGCCGCCGCCGGACGTAATCGCCGCCTGCAGGCCGCGCACGGCCTCCTGAATGGCCTGGGACCGGAGAAACCCGCGCTGCGCCAACGCGGTGGCCGACGATGATTGCCAGGCGACAGCCAACGGTTACTCGGTCCGGCTTCCGCCTTCGCGCTTCGCGCTACGGCGGACAGGAAAGCCGGACGCTACGTACGGCTGCCTGAGTGCCTCGACCAGCGCCTGGGGCGAGAGCTCGGCGATCGAGAGCGGCCGGAAACTGAACGCCCCGCTATCCCGCTCGAAGTAGGTCACGATCGCCCTCCCCACGCCACCCGGATGGGTCCCACGCGTACCCCGGAGAAAGTGCGCCCGCAGCGGCCGCAACTGTAGCGGAATCGGGCAAACTTGCTCACGTCCGCCGACGAGCAACAGGGGCACCTGCGTTTGAGCGACACATAGGGAAGCCAAGGAAGCCGCGTCATCGACCGCGTGGGCGCAGACCCAGGACGTTGTGCCGGAGACACCACCGCCTTCGGCCTCGAGGAAGCGACCGCCGGCTTGTGTCTCGATGCATGCAGGGGTCCTATTCATGTCCGTTCGCGCGCAGCCCGAGCCTCCCTGATTGCCTGGACGAGTGTCTGCGGCGAGAGCTCGGCGATCGGGAGCGGCCGGAAGCTGAACGCCCCACCATCCCGCTCGGAGTAGGTCACGAGCACGAGCCGCCCTTCCGCGGCCTGGTCCGCCGCGGCCTCCCGTAGAACGGCGACATCGGCGTCTCGCCGCTCGAGAGCCACCGAGATGTCAACGCTCGAATCGCGGCAGACGATCTCCATGTCGGCCTGCGACCGCACAATCTCTTCCACAAGGTCGCGGAGCAGTTGTGGCATCTCGCCGACGAAGATGCGCAGTCGGTTCAGCTCTCCGCTCGCGACCTCCCATGCACGCCATGTCGGCCACCCAACCTACGAACCCTCACGAAGGTTCATTCACGGAGCCGACTCAGGCTTGGACGGAAGGCGGGACCGCGGGGTCACCGCGGGGATCGGGACGTGCCGCAACTGCTCGTTGCGCTGGCTTCAGCGCGCGGATGGCGTCATGCCGCCGACGGACGCCCAGCTTCTTCAGGATGTTGTGTACGTGGTTCCTCACGGTCGCCACCTCGATACCAAGGTGGATGGCGATTTCCTTGTTCGAGAGATGCTGCTCGAGCAGCGCGAGAATCTGGCATTCGCGCAGCGTCAACCGCGCCTGCGGCGAATCGGGCGCGCGCGTGCCCGCAAGCGCCGCCAGGCTGCGGACGAGCTCTCGTGCCAGACGGGGCGAGCAGATCAGCTCTCCTCGCGCGGCGCTCTCAATCACCTCAATCAGTTCGTCCAACGATGCGCCCGCGTGCACGTATCCGGCGATGCCGGCCTCCGCGTATGTCAGCAGCTCGGTGTCCGATGCTCCAACGCCGAGCGCGACGACGGAGATCTCCGGAACACTTCGCTGGACATCGCGCGCCAGCTCGTGACTCTGGGGCATTGCCATATCGAGCAGCGCGACGTCGGGCCGACTGGAGGCGAGATGCGCCAGGGCGCCGTTTCCGCCGGCATGTGCGCCGACCACGCACAGTCTTTCGGCACGCGCCAGGACCTCGGCGAGGGCGTCGCAGTACAGCCGGACACCTGCGACGATGAACACCCGAATCATCTCACGTGGGGCTCGAAGTGGATCGCGAGCGGCAGGCTTCGCCCCCTTCGCTTACAGACTTCTGAAGAACTTGGGTCCGGCTTCCGCCTTCGCCCTTCGGGCTTCCGCCTTCGCCCTTCGGGCTACGGCGGACAGGACGGCGGACAGGAAAGCCGGACGCTACGTACGCCCGCGGATGTCGCGGAGAGGCGGAGACTGTAGGACGGGCGGGGTGTAATGTGAATAGTTCTGAGGATGTGACTAGTCCTGGTTGCGGGACTTGAATTGGCGAACGATCTTTCTCTCGGCCCCTATTATTCACGTTATTCACGACAAGTTCAGTCGAGGAGGCGCGTTCGCGGAGGAGTGCTGCTCCAACCGTTCTCGGACCCGTGCGATGCTCGAAGGGACCCGCGGTTCTTGCCCGGCGCTGGCCGGCGTGAGAGGATCCTGTTGGCCAGTGGCAGGTGCGGTTGCTGAAAGCGTAAACTGTTGAGCGAGGCATTGATGCGCTGGCAGGATCACATCGTTGCGACGGCGGACACGCTCCACGGATGGCCGAGATTTCGGAACACCCGAATTCCGGTGGCCGTCGTGCTCGACAACCTCGCGGCTGGCGTATCTGCCGAGGAGCTGCACGCCGACTATCCAACCCTTCCGAAAGAGGCGATTCCGGCGGCGTTGGCGTACGCGGCTGACCTCGCGCGCGAGACGATCGTTCCGATACCAGCGGCGTAGTCGTGCCAGCGGTCAAGCTCGATGAGAACGTTCCCGACTCGGTGGGGACGATTCTCCGGGAGGCGGGCCACGACGTGGCCTTGGCTCGTGATGAGCAACTGGCCGGTGTTCCTGACGACCAGCTACTCACGGCGGCGGTGGGTGAAGGCCGCGTGTTGGTTTCGTTCGATCGTGGCTTCGCCAATGTCATTCAGCATCCTCCAGGAGCGACGGCCGGAGTCGTGGTGATTCGCTTGGGTGAGCAGACATTGCCGCGCGTCCGGCAGGTTGCCGTGACCTTGGCCGGCCTGCTGACAACCGAACGCGTTGCGGGGCGTCTGTGGGTGCTCAACGAGTCGCGCTTGCGCATTTGGCCCAGAGGCCCTGGCTAACGCCGCTGCACCTGACGGCACCGGGCCCCGCTCGCGCGTGCCCCTCGCGCGCGGTGCTATCGTTGACGCGCGCGTGCCGCAGGTGAGCGGCACACGTTGGGCCGACGAAATGACGAACTGAAATGAGAACTGCGAACGATGAAGTCCAAGGTCTATCTCGAGACCACGATCGTGAGCTATCTCGTGGCAGCGCCGACGCCAAGGACATCATTCAGGCAGCGCACCAGCAGATCACCCGGCGGTGGTGGGCCGGCCGTGACCGATTCGACATCTTTGTCTCGCGCGCGGTTGTCGCCGAGGCCCGCCGCGGTGATGCCAAGGCGGCGGCTCGCCGTCTCGGGGTTTTGCGGGGCATTCCCAGACTGGCGGGCGGTCGTCGCGGGGCGAGGCTGGCGGAGGCATTGCTTCGATCGGGCGCATTGCCGCGGAAGGCCGAAATCGACGCGGTGCACGTTGGGATCGCGGCGGTCAACGGGATCGACTACCTGCTGACGTGGAATCTTCGCCACCTTGCGAACGCGGCTATGCGTGGCAAGATCAGGAGGCAGTTCGGCAAGCTGGGCTCGTCTCCCCGATCATCTGCACACCGGAAGAGCTGATGGAGCCGAAGCCATGACTCGCCGAGATCCCATCGTCGAGGAAGTGCGGAAACATCGCGCGCAGATTGCGCGCGAACACGGCAACGACGTAGAGGCCATCGTCGCGGCGTTGGAGGGCGAGGACCCGGCGGAGACCACGCCCATGGTGTCGCTCCCGCCGAAGCGCTTGGCGAAGCGGACCACACGCCGGCGGCGCCGAGTGACGCGGCGGCCCAACAAGGGGTTGGAGCCGTCGGTGCGGAGCTGACGCTGGCGAGCCGCGGCTCAACGCCAACGATATGCCATCTCCGGCTTTGTCCGAAATCTTCAGGCTTCCACCCAACGAGCGGGCCGAGTTGGCCCTGGCGCTCCGGGAGAGTCTCAGCGACGCCGAACGGAATGCCGCACTGGCCCTCACGCCCGAACAAGAAGCGGAGCTCGATCGTCGATGGGCTGAACACCTCGCGGACCCGAGTACTGGAATCCCCTGGGAGGAAGTTCGCCGGAAGCTGTTCACCCAGGAGTGACCAGACGAGGAACCTTCACCGCTTTCCCTACGCGATCGGGAACGAATGAGCCGCGCGCCTCGGTGAGAGGGTAACCAAGGTCAACGGGCGCGTCGGCTCCATCCATTCGGCGTTAGCCTGAATTTTCACACCACCGGAAGGGTTAACACAATTCGCTTGCAGGCAGGCCGACCGATAGCCTGAACCGCTCAGACCACTTCAAGTTTCAGACGCCTGCCTTGCCACCAAGGGATGGCGGTGGTGGTCTTT
>JACPTI010000112.1 GCA_016192845.1 Acidobacteriota bacterium | reverse complement strand
GGTCTCGCCAAGTTCATCGCGGGCACGTCACTCACGCTCTGGATCGGCGTCGTCTGGATGGGTCGCATGGTCCCCTGGGGCCTCTGACCACGGATGCGCTCATCGAGCGCCTGAGAGCTCGGCCGCAGCGTACTGTCCCGCCTTCTCGCCGTGCGCCGCACTGGCATCGCGTGTGCCGGACTCCCCGATCGATGTTCGAGCTGCCGCCGCAGCATCTGGTGCGCCTCGTGTCAACGGAAGAACCCTGACTCGAACGGCGCCTGTGAGTTGTGCCACAGAACGCAGGCCTCATGGCGTAACGGCAGCCGCTGCGGCGAGACAAGAGCCATCGGAGGTGTTGATGCGGGTGCTCGTCGTCAGCGGCATCGTGATGGCCTCGCTGGCATTCCCCGTGGCGCAGGACCGGGACCGGATCGAAGTCGTGCTGCCGCGCGACGCGATCCCGGCGATCGACAATCCTGAGTTCGAGCCGGCTGCGGCCGCCGATCGGGTCATGGCGGACGACGAGCTGGTGATCGGGCTCGTGGGCGAGCGCGAACAGCGCGCCTATTCCACGTGGCAGCTCGACCGCCATGAGATCGTCAACGACACGTTCGACGGCCGGCCGATTGCGGTCACGTGGTGACCGCTCTGTGGCACTGGCATCGTGTATGCCAGACAGGTCGCGGATCGGACGCTCACGTTCGGCGTCTCGGGGATGCTGTACAGGGACGGTCTCGTCATGTACGACCGTCAGACGGACACACTGTGGACGCAGGTCGACGGACGCGCGGTGCGCGGGCCGCTGGCGGGGCGCCAGCTCGAGTTGGTGCCGGCCGTTCATGCCATGTGGAAGGAGTGGCTGGCGCTGTACCCTCGCAGCCAGGTGCTGAGAAAGCGCGGTGCGTTCCGCTCGCCGTACGACGACTACAACCGGGATCCCCGGCGGCTTGGGATTACGGGCCGCCCGAACCCGGACAGCCGGCTCCCCGGCAAGGAGCGCATTCTCGGTGTCCGGGTCGGCAACGCGGCAATGGCGTTCCCTGTCAGGACCGTGCGCGCCGCGCGGCTCGCACAGGCGGAGGTCGGCGGCCTCCCGGTGATCCTCGTCGCGGCCGGACCCAATCTGCCCGTGCTGGCCTATGAGCGGCGCGCCGGCTCGCGCGAGCTGACGTTTCGGCTGGCGACCGACGGTGGCCAGAGCGTCCTGCGCGACGTCGAGACCGGCAGCACGTGGGAGATTGCGTCGGGCACGGCGACGGCGGGCCCGATGGCCGGCGCGCGGTTGACGCGCGCGACCGCGTATCCTGCATTCTGGTTTGGGTGGCGGGGATATTTCCCGGCGACACGCGTCTGGCAGCCGCCCGGATAGCGAGCACGCCGTTGCCTGTGGGCGGGCGGTCTAGGCCGCAGTCGTCCATGCACTGCCCGTGAACGCTTCGTCCAGCGGCGTGCCGGCCAGGTGATTCGTGTAATTGGAGAGGGTCTTCATCCCCACGCCGGGCACCACCTCCAGGGCCTGCTGCGGTCCATAGCCGCCGGCGGCGAAGAGCGCCTTGATCTCCAAGGGAGCGGGCGTGAGGAGCACCAGCTGCCGTTCCGTGGCGCTGAAGGATGTCTCGTCGAAGAGGCGCGACAGTGTCGCGTACGCCTTCAGCAAAGCCGGCGCGTCGGCCATGCAGCCGAGCAGGTTCGGCACGAAGCCGTACGTCCGTCCCGCCGCCGCCAGGATGTCCCTGGCCGCCGCCGGCGCGGTATTCACGTCATAGATGGTGTAGGGCATCGCTCCTTCTCCTGTATTGACGTTGATACTGGTGCGGCGCGGCGATCACGCGCGCGAGGAGGGCTGCGCGGCGACGCGAATCCGCATGCCATCGCCGGCAATGACGCCGAGTAGCGCGCCGTAGATCGCGTGGCCTACGAGCGATCCGGCCGCGGCCATCATCCCGCCCATCGCCGTGCTGAACAGGCCGCCGCCCATCATCGGCATCACCACGAGTTGCGCGATCAGCCAGAGGATGACGCCCCAGGCGGTGCCCTTGATCGCTGCGGTGCCCGGCAGGCGCGGGTAGAGGACAACCGCATAGATCACTGGAAAAATGACGACACCGTTGACGAAGTGCATCAGCATGCCGCCTGCCCACCCGATGCCGAGCATGCCGCCCAGCATGGCCGCGATGTCCATGTTGAGCCCCATCATCGGAGCGGCGACATACATCATGAGGGTCATGGCGAGCGTTCCTGCGAGTCCGCCCGAGAGTGTCCTGACGAGATTGAGCTGCATGCTTCCTCCTGGCCGCCTTCAGAGCTGACACTGTCGCGTGTACGGCTCGTGAAACCGTCGACGATGTCGTGGATGCCGACGATCGTCACCGCTGCTTTGTCTCTCCATGCGGACGCCCGTTACAGTGCCAGACGTCGGTGTGGGAAACGCCACACATTCGTGGCTCCCCGGAGCCCGGGGCAGCATCCCACGTTGCACGTGGAGGGTTGAGCGAGCTACTCTTCGCCCGCTGGTCCATCCATCTAACAAGGGAGGCTGTCATGAGAGTCCCGCTGTTCCGCTTCGTTGCACTCGTTTTTTCGGCCGTCGTGATCGCCGGGTGCTCCGCGCCGCAGACCGGCGAAGCGGGAGCGCAGCAGGCGCTCGATGATGCCGCGGAGGCGATGGGCGGCTGGGACGCGTTGCGGGCGATCCAGGCGCAACGCATCGCCAGCGAGGGATCCAGTTGGGAGCCGACGCAGGGCATCCAGCCGGGCGAGACGCGTCAGGTCAACAGCTTTTCGGAAACCATGATTGCCGACTTCGGGCGGAGCGCCGTCCGGATCGCGTTCGACGGGAAGCGGATGTATCCGGCAGCCGGGCCGCTGACGTTTACCGAGATCATCGACGGGCAGAACGGCGCTCTCGAGCAGGCGGACGCCGCCGGCCTCGTGTCGCCGGTCCGGCTGCATCCGAGCCGGCATGCGACGCGGCTCCGCGACCTCAATCGCCTGCCGGCCCGTGTCCTGATCGCGGCGAGCCAGGCGGCGGGGCTCGATCGCGTGGCCGACCGGACGATCGATGGCACGACGTACCGGGTTGTGACGTACAGGGACGCAGGGCAGACGGCCGAGCTGCTCATCGAGGTCTCCACGAATCTGCCGGCGCGCGCCGCCTACATGGAAGACGATCCGCTCCTCGGTGACACGCGCAACGAGTGGGTGTGGAGCGAGTGGCGCGAGGTCGGGGGAGTCCGTCTTCCGCATACCGAGGAGCGCCAGCTGAACGGCCTCCTCATCCGCCGGACGACCGTGAGCGAGGTGCAGAACAATCCCGCGATTCCCGCGAACACGTTTGCGATTGCCGCCGAGGTGCTGCAGCAGCCCGAGGTGGGCGAGCGGATCGCGTCGGAGTGGACGCTGCGGCGCGCGGCAATGGGCGTCGGGTTCCAGGAGTTCGCCCGGCCGCAGAACGTGGAGATCGAGATGGTGGCCCCGGGGGTGTACCACGCCCGCGGCGGCGGGCATCATTCGATGATCGTCGAGATGGCCGATCACCTGATGGTGATCGAGGCGCCGCTGTTCGAGGAGCGATCGCGCGCCGTGATCAACGCGATCAAGGAGCGGGTGCCCGGCAAGCCGATCCGGTACGTCATGATGACGCACCACCACAACGATCATTCCGGCGGCATTCGCGCCTACGCCGCCGAGGGCGCCACCGTCATCGCCCACGCCAGCATCGTCCCGTTCGTGCAGAGCGTGCTGACGCACCCGAAAACGATCCGCCCCGATGCGCTCGCCCTTGTGCAGGCGAAGGCGGGGTCCGCCGCCAACGCGAACGTCGCCATCGACGGCGTGTCGGCCAGGAAGGAATACACGGACGGGCGGCGCGTCGTCCAGGTTTACCCGATTCCCAACGAGCACGCCGAGTCGATGCTCGCCGCGTATCTCCCGGCCGAGCGGATCATCTTCGTGAGCGATCTCTACTCGCCGGCGCCGGGCGGGAAGGTGGATCCGTCGAATGCGAACGCGCGGGCGTTCTACACGGCCGTCACGAAGCTCGGTCTCAACGTCGACCGCGTGGTCGGGGGGCACGGAGTGGTCGGCCGCTTTCGCGACCTTGCGGCCGTCATGGCGACGAGCTGAGCGCCGCGGTGTAACGGATTCAGGGTTCCCGAGACTACATAGGGAACGGGGGACTCACCTCGGAGGAGGGGGATCTATGACGAACTACATCCGTGTGGCCTTGATTCTGCTGTTCGCGGCCGTCCTGGCCGTCGTATCGGCCCGCGCGCAGACTACGTACGAAGGCACGCTCGTGGACAGCAAGTGTTACCTCGGCATGGGCGAGGCCGACAACGACCACGGGGCGATGAAGGCGTGCGGCACCATGTGTCTGAGGGGAGGGACGCCAGCCGGCCTCCTCACCAAGGACAAGCAGTTCCATGCGCTAATCGCCCCGTCCACCTCTCTGGCCGACTACGTCGGGCAGCAGATTCGTGTCGTGGGCTCGCTGCACAACGGCGCGATTCTTGCCAAGAGCGTGCAGGTGAACAAAGGTGGCCGCTGGGAAGAGGTGAAGCTCGGCGGGATGCCGGGCTGATCGTCGAGGCCGACGGCTGGAGGCGCCAGACACGGAGCGACCGGCATCGCGCGATGCCGGTCGCTTTTTTTCAGCGCGCCCAGGTAGCGGAGTCCCCAGCGCGGGTGATGTCGCGCGGACTTTGCGTGTTGGAGTGCGTGTTGCGGAAGCTCGCCAGGAGCTCGACGCGCGCGTGCGGCGGCGGGGCTTCGGGCGGGAGTAGGCCGAGGAGGCGGATGGTCTGCTTCATCTGAGCGAGGTACGTGCGGCAGCCCCGGCAGATGGCGATGTGGACACGAACGCGCAGCCAATCCCGCAGCGGCATCCGCCGCTCGAGATAGTCCGTGGTCAGCTCCGTGAGCTCGCGGCACGTCAACATCGGTCCCTGCGGACGTGCTGCTCGAGCGCCGCTCGGATCCGGCTCCGCGCGCGGTGCAGCAGCACCCGCTGGTTGGTCTCCCGGATGCCGAGAATGTTACAGACGTCGGCCGAGGCAACCCCTTCCACGTCCCTGAGGGTGAGCACGGCGCGCTGTGCCGGCGGGAGCCCGGCGATTGCCCGCTCGATGAGGGTGCGCACCTCGCCGCGCAGGAGGAGCGTCTCCGGCGTCTCGTCAATCCACGGCTCCGGTGCCGCGGACCAGCTTCCGGCGGCCGTGAAGCGGGCCGGTGCGACCGCGGGCTCATGCGCGGTGTGCCCGTCGCCGAATGCCGAGAACGGCACCGAGCTCTTCTCGCGATGGCCTCGCGTCTTCGCCCGGTTAGTCAGGATGCTGAAGATCCAGGTCTTCAGCCCCGAGCGCCCCTCAAACGAACGGAGGCCGGTCAGCATCGCCAGCCAGGTGTCCTGCACCACCTCTTCCGCCGTGGCGCGGTCGGCGACGAAGGCGAGCGCGAGCCGCACGAGGCGGCCGTGATACTGCTCGACGAGCCCGGCGAATGCCGCCTCGTCGCCCGCGAGCAGCCGTCCGACGAGCGCTGCATCCTCCGGGTGTGCCGCCGAGGTGGCGGGCGACGCGTCCTGTCGGGGCGACGACGCCGATGGTGAAAGAGCCGGAATGGTGATCGACATCACACTTTGCGCGCAGCGAGTGGCTGCTCGAAAGTTCGGCGGCGGGCGCCTGAAGGTTACGATCGGCCTTGCCATGAACGGGCGGGACGCAGACGACGAGCGCCTCGGCGCGCTCATGCGTACGGCGCAGCGGGGAGACGGCCAGGCGTATTTGACGCTGCTGCAGGAGATCGCGCCGCGCGTGCGGCGCATGGTCGCGGCACGCCGCGGCGGAAGTGCGGCCCTCGAGCTCGAAGACCTCGTCCAGGACGTCCTGCTGTCGGTGCACGTCGCGCGCGCGAGCTACGACCCGACCCGTCCGTTTCTGCCGTGGCTGCTGGCCATCGTGCGGAATCGCCTCGCAGACGGCGCACGCCGCTACGCGCGCCATGCGGCGCATGAAGTGCAGGTTGACGACCTCGACGTAACTTTCGCGACCGCCGGCACGAATTCTTCCTCGGAGGTGCCCGGCGATGCCGCGGCCCTGCACGCGGCCATCGACGCGCTCCCTCGCCGGCAGCGCCAGGCCGTGGAACTGCTCAAGCTCCGGGAGCTGTCGTTGAAGGAGGCGGCCGCCGCCACTGGGATGAGCCTCGGCGCGCTCAAGGTCGCCACGCACCGTGCCATGGCCGCGCTGCGGCGCCGGCTGGCGCCGAGTGAACACCATGGACACTGACCACCTCATTCGCACCCTGGCCGACCGCGTCGAGCTCGTGACGCCGTTGCCGCGCCCGTCGCGCCGCGCCGTGGCCTGGACGGCCGCCGGAGCGGCCTACCTCTTCGTGCTCGTGGCGGTCGTGTCGCCGCGCGACGACCTCGACGCGAGAGTGCGCGATCCGTGGTTCGTCCTCGAGCAGGCCGCCGCGCTCGTCACTGGCGTCACGGCTGCGCTGGCGGCTTTCGCGAGCGTAGTTCCAGGCTCTCGCCGCGGTGTCGTGGCGTGGCCGGTCGCCGCGGGCGCCGTCTGGATTGCTCTCGTCGCGGCCGGCGCTGTCGGCGAGCTCGATCGTGGCGCCGCCGCCTCTCTCCTCATGCAGGCCGACTGGAGCTGCGTCTGGACCGTGCTGGCGGGTGCCTCCGTGCCGGCGGCGATGATGGCGACGATGCTTCGGCGTGGCGTGCCGCTGACGCCGCATATCACCGCGGCGCTCGGTGGTCTTGCCGCGGCTGGCCTTGGCAACCTCGGCATCTGCCTCTTCCATGCGCACAGCTCGAGCTTGGTGCTGCTGGTGTGGCACTGCGGCACCGTAGTGGCGACAGCTGCGCTCGCGGCGGCCGCGGGCGGGCATATCCTGCGCTGGCCGGCACGTCGGATGCTGTAGGCACGCGCGATGTTCGGTCGACGCGTCCCGCGGCGCGTGCGTTACCGGGACTCGCCCGTCTCATGGTCTATCGTACGGACACTCTTGTGAGCGCGATTCCAGCCCCCGACGCAGTCGCCACCGGCACGAGGGCAAATCTGGCGCGTCCGTGGCCGATAGTCACCGCGCGCGCGCTCATGATGCCGACCGTGGCACCGAAGATTACGTCGCTCAGGTAGTGGCGGTTTTCAGACAGACGCGACGCTGCGACATAGGCGGCGACCCCGTAAGCGGGCACGCCAGCCTTCCAGCCGAAATGGGTCTGCAGGACAGCCGCCGAGGCAAAGGCGGCGGCGGAATGACCGGAGGGAAATGAGAGGGAGGTCCCGTCGGGCCGGCGGCGCGCCGCGGCGACTTTGATACCTTGCGTGATCGCCTGACTTACCACATGCGCGCGGGCGAGATCGGTGCCGAGGTGGGTGAGCGAGGGCTTGCGGGTGATCCGGCCCAGCGCGTAGGTGGCGACCGTGGCCCCGAGTTGAAACGGTACGCCGCCGATCACCTGTCCGGGATCCAGCGCTTCCTCTACGGGCTGCGAGCCTGAGAGCGTCGCGGTGACCTGACGGTCGGCCCGGTGCCCCAGCAGGCTCAACCCGGCCCCCGCTCCAAGCCACAGCACGGTCTCGCGACTCGGGAGACGAGCCAGGTCGGCTCCGACCAGGCGAAAGAGCCCTGAAAACGATGCCGAGGAATCCATCGCCGATGGGGACTGGATCGACGCAGCCGGCTCACTGGCCGATGGTGGAGTTGGAGACTGCGCGTGAGTTGCCCCTGGACGGAACAGAAGGATCAGGGCCAGCATCGCCAGCCGGGACTGTCTCGCCATGCGGGATGTCCTCCTCGGAAGCCGCATCTACGTCGCAGGGTGGGAGCACAGCAGAACTGATGCCACGGCCCTGGGCTCGATTGGCCGCGCAACGCGGAGCGTCCGTTCAACATGGGCGGTCAAACGCATGTCGGCGTCGTCGCGACTCTTACCCGTTTTACCAGACTCTGGGCGCGCCCGCCGTCTCCTTCGTCCTGGAGGGAGAGATGTCGGCCCCTGGCGTATGATTCCCACCGCGGAGGTCAACGCTATGGAGACGCCGGCATTCCGCATCGATGTTTCCATCCACGATCTCCTGAAGAAATCCCGCCCGGCGCGTCCCGCGCCCCCACCCCCGAACGGGGTGACGCTTCCCACGCCCGTCTTTCCCCGATATCCCGACCGGCTCAGATACCCTGGACCAGAGGAGCCTCCCGAATGCGGGCGTCGGCGTCATCAACTGTGCGCTGGACGCCTGGGACCTCAAGCCCAGCCTGCCGAAGGCCTTTGTGCCCGCCCGGAAGAACGTCGAGCAGGCGTTGAACAGGTTCCAGGGCGGCGCCTGCAGCTTCGAGGATTGAAGGAGCGCCTGGCGCCCGACGAGGGGCTCGGTCGCGTTGCGTGACCGGGGAAGTCACAAGGCACAAGGCACAAGGCACAAGGCACAAATCGACGGTCCTTGTTGTGACTTGTGCCTTGTGCCTTGTGACTTGGCGTACGGGTATAGTGGCGCGGCAGACCTGCATGGGTTTCCGCGCCGCGCTCGTCCTGGCTACGCTGTTGCTGACGTGCGTCGCTCCGCCCGCCGCGCGCGCGCAAGCGTCGGCGCCGCCGGCCGATCCGGGCACGGCGTCCACGACGTGGACGCTGCGCAACTGGAGCCGCGTCGAGTGGTGGCGCTTCTTCGAGCCGCCGCCGGGCGGCGGCGACCATGAGTACGCCTATCCCGTCAATCGCCTGCAGGCGGGAGTACGGCGCGATGGCGCCCGCTATGGGCTCACAGCTGCGCTTCAGTACGTGCAGTTCGGCAATCTCCCTGCTGACGCCGTCGGCCCAGGCCCGCTCGGCCTTGGCGCCGTGTACTTTGGGCATGCAGGGCGATCGGACAGCCGTCAGGTGTACCTGCGATACCTGCACCTGCAGCTCAAAGACCTGCTCCCCGGCGTGACGCTCCAGGTCGGTCGCATGCCATACGCGTCCGGCGGTGAAGACGCGTCGGGCCACCCGAAAATCGAGGCGGTGACGCTGCAGCGGGTCGCCGCGCGCCTGGTTGGTGAGTTCGAGTGGTCGATTTATCAGCGCGGCTACGACGGCGTGCGCGTCGACGTGGTGCGGCGCCCGTGGCGCGCCTCGGCGGTGGCATTTTCTCCGACCCAGGGCGGGTTCGAGGACGCTGCCGGCCTGATGATGCCTGACGTGCGCGTGCTGGGCGGCACCTTCACCGTGAGACCCGTTGCGCTTGGCGATGTGGCCGAGGTCCAGGCGTTTGCGCTGCGGTACAGCGACGACCGCGAGGTGGCCGCACGGCCCGACAACACCGGACGCGCTGCCGCAGGCGTCGATGTCGGAATCAACACGTTCGGGGCGACGCTCGTGGCCGCATCGTCGGCCGTCGAGGGCCGGCAGTGGGACGGGCTGTTGTGGCTGGCCGGCCAGACCGGATCGTGGTACGAGCAGACGCATCGCGCGTTCAGCATCGCGGCAGAGGCGGGTCATCAGTGGGGCGCCGCCCGATGGCGGCCGTGGCTGCGGGGCGGGGTGCTGTGGGCGTCGGGCGACGACGACCCGACAGACGACCGGCACGGCACGTTCTTTCAGATGCTGCCGACCGTCAGGCGGTACGCGCAGACCGCGCTGTACAGCCAGATGAACAGCGTCGACGTCTTCGTGCAGGCCTTCGCGCGTCCCACGCCGTCGCTCGCCGTTCGCGCCGACGTGCACCGCGTGGGCCTCGCGGACGCGCGGGACCGCTGGTACTTCGGCAGCGGGGCGACGCAGTCGCGGGGCTCGCAGCTCGGGTTCTCGACGCGCCCCTCCAGCGGCCGGACCGACCTGGCCACGATCGTCGAGCTGTCCGGCGATTACACGCTGTCGCGGCGCTGGTCGATCAACGCCTTTCTGGGGGTCGCGCGCGGCGGCGAGGTCGTCCGACGCTCGTTCGCGGGGCGGACGATGACGTTCGGGTATCTCGAAAACGTCCTGCAATTCTGAGCGGGAACGTCCGGCGATGACCCGTGCCGGGTGGGACGCGAGAGCGGCCCGCCCGGCGTCGGGTCCATCGCCTTGGGAGCCCGCACTGGTGTCAAGCCACAAAGGGAATAATTTCGAGTTCAACCGAAGCGTCGACCCTTGATGTTGGCGCCGGTTTGAGATTGGTCCAGTTCGGCGGCGAGCGGCTGGTCCAGGCCGCCGCCTGGGACGGGCGGAACTGGACCATCCAGCCATTGGGTGACCCCAGCGCTATTCAGTAGAGTCTTTGGGCTGAGGCGGGCAGGCGCGCGGCGGTAGGCGTGCGACGCCCCGGAGGAGAGAGGTCGAGTCTCTCCTCCGAGACTTGACCCGCTGGGGAGGCAAGCCCCTCCCGTGGGCCCATCTCACGATCAATCAAATCCTCGATCCAGGCAAGGTGTTCGTCGGCGTGACGGCCCGCGGGCCCGGCGGTGTCTGCTGAAGGGCTGCGAACGCTGGTTTGTGCCCGAGCGACCGCAAGCGCGGTACTGCGGGACGGCGTGCCGGGTGGCGGCGGCGCGCTGGCGCCGGTGGAAAGCGCAGCAGCGGTATCGGCAGACGTCCCACGGGCGGGCGTGTCGCTGCGCGCAGAGCCGCCGACGCCGGCAACGCCACCGCGAGCGGCCGCGGCCCCGCGGGCGCGGGGCCCCCCGGGGATGCCCCGGATCTGATCCAACTGGCGCTGGCCGATATCGGCGAGCACTTTGCGCGCTACCGGCTGCGGTCGCCGGCCATGGAGCGGGCGCTCGAGGCCTCGCTGCGCCGCTACGGCCAGATGTCGCCGGTGGTGGTCTTTCGCTGGCACGATCGCTACGAGCTCATCGATGGCTTCAAGCGCCTCGCGGCGGCGCGGGCCCTCCGCGAGGTCTCGAGTCTCTGCGCGCGCGTGATCGAGGCCGACGAGCGGTCGGCGAAGGCGGCGATCTACAGCTTGAATCGCGTCAGCGGGAAACCGTCGGAGCTTGAAGAGGCCTGGATCGTCCATGCGCTGGTGCGCGACGACGGCCTGCCGCAGGTGGACGTCGCGGAGCTGCTGGGCCGGCACAAGAGCTGGGTCTGTCGGCGCCTGGCGTTGATCGAACGGCTGGAGGAGGCGGCGCAGGCGGAGCTGAAACTCGGGCTGCTCAGTCCCACCTGCGCGCGGCAGCTGGTGCGGTTGCCGCCGGGCAACCAGGACGCGCTGCTCGCGGTCATTCGTCGCGAGGCACTGACCACGCACGAAGTCGCGGGCGTCGTGGACCTACTGCAGCGTGCCCCCTCGCGCGAGCTCCAGCAGTACATCCTCGACACGCCGCGCGAGGCGTTGCTGCAGGCCGAGGGCCGCTGCCTGCCGTCACGCGACCCGCGATTGAGCGGGCGCGGCAACGAGGTGTGGAAACGGCTCGGCGTCTTGCTCGAGCTGCTCGCCCGGATGGAGCGGTGGCTGACCCATGACGGACGCGCGGCTGTCACCCCGAAGGACCACGCGGTGCTGGCCCCGCGCTTTGGCCGGCTCGCACAGGTGGCCACCAGCGTGGCGGCGCTCGCGCGCGACTTCGAGGCGGCGTGACCGAGATCGAACGCCTCGAGATCGTCCGGCGCGTCCAGGGCGGCGCCTCTTTTCGCGCCATCGCTCGCGCGCTCGGGATCGATCGCAAAACCGTGGCGAGCGTGATGCACGCCTACCAGCAGCATCGGGAGACGCCATCATCCGCGCTGCCGCGTGGGCGCGCGCGCCGGAGCCAACTGGATGCGTATGGCGACGTCATTGCCGCGCTGCTCGATCGCTATCCCGACATCACGGCCGTGCGGCTGCAGGAGGAACTCCGGGCGAAGGGCTTCACGGGCGGGTACACGATCGTCAAGGAGCGGCTCCGCCGCCAGCGGCCGCAGCCGACCGGCGCCCCGGTCGTGCGCTTCGAAACCGGCCCGGGCGTCCAGGCGCAAATGGACTACTCGCCCTTCGACCTCGCCTTCACCGACGAAGGGCGCCGGCGCGTCTACGCCTTCAGCTACATCCTCGGCTACTCGCGTCGACGCTACCTGCGCTTCGTGGAGTCCCAGGATTTTGCGACGACCGTGCGCGAGCACGTGCGCGCCTTCGAGTATCTGGGCGGCGCCGCGACCGTCTGTCTCTACGACAACATGAAGGTCGTCGTCCAGGGGTGGGACGGCGAGCAGCCGGTCTACAACACGCGCTTTCTCGCCTTTGCCTTCCACTACGGCTATCGTCCGTGGGCGTGCCGGCCCCGCCGGCCGCAAACGAAGGGCAAGATCGAAAAACCTTTCGCCCATATCGTCACGCACCTGCTCAACGCGCGCACCTTCGTCTCACTGGCCCACCTGAACGTGTTTGTCATGGACACGTGGCTGCCGCAGATCGATGCGCGGCCGCACGACACGACCGGCCGGCCGCCGCTGGCCTTGTGGGAGGAGGAACGCGCGCATCTGGTGCCGCTGCCGGCGCACGCCTACGATACGGCGGCCGTCGTCTATCGTGTGGTCGGCCCGGAGTGGCACATTCCCTACCAGCAGAATTTCTACTCCGTGCCGTGGTCACACATTGGACTGGCGCTGCCCGTGCGCATCACCGAGACCGAGCTGATTGTCTACGGGCCAGGGCTGAAAGAGGTCACGCGCCACGCGCTCGAACCGCCCGGGGCCAGCAAGCGGGTCACCAAACCCGAGCACGCGCCCGGCCGTGACGAGAAACGACGCCACGAACAACTCGTCGAACGCTTCAGTGAGCTGGGGCCCGATGGACCGCGCTTCTTTGAAGCATTGGTCCGGACGCGGCGCTACGGCAAAGATGAAGCGCATCGCGTCCTGGCGCTGCTCGCCACCTATGCCCGCGCCGATCTGGTGGCAGCCCTGGAACGGGCCTGCCGCTACCGCGCCTTCTCGCTCACGGCCGTCGAGCGCATCCTCGCCGCGCAGGCCCAGCCGAAGGCGCCGCTGCTCGCGCTGGCCGAGGAGGCCACCGCGTCCCTGACGGGCGTGATCAGAGAGGACCCGGTCCCACCCCGCTCGACGGCCGACTATCTGGCTTTGATGGAGCCGGCGGATGGATCGCAAGACGAAGAGCCTACGTGACCGGGTCCTCGAACACCTGGTGATCCTCCGGATCCCGATCACCGCCGAGGAGCTCGACCACGCGCTCGACGTCGCCGAACGGGAGGGGCTCTCGACGCTGGAGGCCATCGACCGACTGCTCGGCGAACAAGCGGCCCGTCGCCGAGACCGCGGGATCACGCGTCGCATCGCCGCGGCCCAGTTTGCCGAGCACAAGACGCTGGACACCTTCGACTGGGCCTTCAATAAGACGATCAAACGCGGCCAGTACGAACAGCTCGCCACCGGCGATTTCATCCGCCGGCACGTCAATGTCGTCCTGGTCGGCCAGTCCGGCGTGGGCAAGAGTCACCTGATGCAGGCCATCGGGATGGGCGCCTGCGCGGCCGGCTACCGCGTCTTCTACACCACGTCGGCGCAATTGCTCATCCGGCTCACCGCCGCGCTCGCCGACAAGAGCCTCACCGAGGTGCTGCGCCGCTACGCGGGATGGGACCTGTTACTCGTCGACGAGTTTGGCTTCGATCGCATCGAGCGTGAGGACTGTCCCCAGGCCGCGCACCGGTCGGTATGTGTTCCGCATCGCGATCGCGAACAGCCAATTGGAGGAGATGACCGATAACCACGTGACGTTTCGCTATCAGGACAATCGGACGCATGAGACGCGCCGCGTCACGCTGCCCGGCGTGGAGTTTCTGCAGCGGTTTCTGCAGCACGTGCTCCCGCGCGGCTGCGCCAAGGTCCGCTACTACGGGCTCTGGAGCGCGGCGCATCGTGCCGATCGGACCCGGGCGCGGGCCCTGCTGACCGCTCTCACCGTGATCGCCGCGCCGCACGCCTCCGAGCCCGCGCGCGCGTCCTCCCTCGGCGACTTCCCGCGGTGTCCGCACTGTCGCGTCGGCAGGCTGATCGTCATCGCCGTGCTCCGACCGTCGTGGAGCCGGCCGCCATGAGCACGCCATGCTGACACCGTCCGCTCCAGCCTGGTTCCACACGCCGATCGGCCGTGAGTGGCGTCGTGTCGCCGATTGCCCGTGCCCTCATGCTCCCGGCGCCGTGGAACCTCCCGCTCGCCGCTCACATTCACGCCCACCGCACCGACTGACCTCTTCTGATCGTCCACCCCGACGGCTCACAGCATCCGTATCACTCGCTGCCACTCGATAAGAACCCCATTCGCAACGCCCGTGCCCGGATTCAGTCCAACCCAGGATTGGTGTCGCGGCTTCGCGCGACACCAATCCTTAATTCGTTAGACAGCCCCCCGGCCAGCAGACACTACGTATTCATGGAGGCGGCGCTTCAACCCTTTTGAATCAGCACGTTACAGTGGCACCCTCGTGAATCTATCTGCGAATTCACAGGCCTTCATGCCACCGCAGAAATCGAGCCATCGTTCCGCCTTCCAGCGCCCGCGGCGCGTCTACAGGCAGCCCCAACTCCATCTTGACCCTGCGAGCGAGATCGCGGTGGGCCCACGGATACAACTGGTGCTTCAGGATCAACGCGAAACCACCGGCGCCAATCACTTCATGAATCCACGACTTCGGCAACATTCGGACCGCGAACACCGGTCTGATGCCGAGGGCTCGGCACATCTCGATCTTCGTACTGAACTCCGAGTAGTCGATGTAGCGAAGAGTATTCTTGACCTCCACTCCGTATACCCGGTCGTCTCTCTCGAACACGAAATCGAGATCATGATCGCTTTGAGTCCAGGTGCGCCCGCCATGGCTTCGAGTATCGCGATTGCGCATCACAAATTGCGATCGCGCGAAACCTTCCAAGACCAACGCCTCTCCCTGAAGACCGAGTGCCCCGCCTATATTCGGGTCTGAGTATTCCTCCACCAACTGTACGACCCTCTTCGCATCACGTCGGTAGTACCGATGATTCCTGTGCCACATCAAATGGATCGAGCCACCGGTCCGCAATCCTCGAACCTCCGTGCGAAGCAGACCTCGGCCGACAAGCTCCCGCAGCGCCCGGTTCGTGATCCAGTGATACCACTCGTCTTCATTTTGGACCTCAAGCTGCCGCGAGAAGAACACGGACTCTTTGTGTCCCTCGATGAACCCCTCCAAGGCCACCCTTGCCTGATTTTCACGCGCATCAGGCTCTCGGGCTGGCTCCTCCGGCGGTTCATAAAAGTCTTCGTTCGACAAGTGCCTCGTTGATCTTATTGGCTGTCTAACGGCTGGCGCTCACCCGCGGCCGCTCTTGGGCCGTGCGGCCGTCGGGTGCAGATACGCCTGGTTAGCGGCCATAGAGCCGCGGATTACTTCACCGAGCCCACAAGTTCGGCGACCGCCGACGCCTTCCACACAAGCCCGAGATCTGATTCCTGATTGATTCGACCGCTGTACAAGCCCAAAAACTTCGAGATGGGCCCGGTAAAGACCGAGGTGCTGCCGTCGGCCATTGCGATAGCACCTCCAGACCGATACGCGATAACGGCCGAACCTGACTGTCCCTGACGGGTCCTACAGTCGATGAGCATAGTCGGCAGACTGTTGAAGTCGATCTCGGGTTCAGAGGCGATGAAGCCTGTAGCCCACACGGCTAGCGAGCCACCAGCCTGCAACCCGAATGGAAAACCAATGACGCTCACCGCGTCCGCCGGGCCTAAGAAGATCTCGGACCCGCCGAGCATTTCATGTGGATATAGTTCCACATCGTTCAGAGCTGTCAGCGGCAACGCGACCATGTCGGCCTTGTTACCGAGAGTAGGATGTTCGAACCACAGGACTTGCCCCATCCATGAAAAGAGGCTCGGTTCGCTGGACCCACTCGCCGAGATGCCCCGCTCTGTTGTGCACAATTACGAGCTCGTCAGGCAACGCTCCCGTAGCCGACAACGGTTGAGACGTTTGCGGATTCAGGCCCGCTACATTATGCCAATTCGTTACGAGCACAGGACCTTTCGGTGCTTGGACGACGAATGCGGTCCCTGTGGCCAACAGCTGACCGGCGTGCCGCATCTGGATCAGCAGCGACTGCACCGAGGGCTTAGCAATTGACGTCACTGTGATTCTTGCGAAGTGCCTTGGCTGCCTAACCAGTATTGATGAGTGCGGCTACGACAGGCGGCTCACGCCCACCAGGAGATCACCCCGGCGATCGCCGCAACCTGCTGACGCGCGGATGGTAGCACGTCACGCCGCACTGTCAGGCAGCCTTCGTTAGCCGCGATGATCTACACGAGCTTGACGCTGACGTCCTGGGGCGCAGTCGCGTAGCCGATCCGCGTGGCCGTGTCGATCCCCTTGGCCCGCAGCTCCTCGACGAGCGCGTCGGCGCGATCCGCCGGCAGCGCGACGAGCAGCCCGCCCGACGTCTGCGGATCCAGCGCGATCTCGACGAGGTCGGCCGGAATCGACCGGTCGACGGACGTCTTGGTCTTCAGGTATTCGCGGTTCCGCTTGCAGCCGCCGGTGAGACACCCCTGTTGTGCGAGCCGCCGCGCGCCGGGGAGGAGCGGCAGCGCGCGCGCCTCGAGCACGATGGTCACGCCGCTCCCGCTCGCCATCTCGAAGCCGTGCCCGAGCAGGCCGAACCCGGTGACGTCCGAGCAGGCATGCACGGGAAAGCTCCGCATGACCGCAGACGCCGTGTCGTTCAGCCGCACCATCGAGGCGACGGCCGCGCGCACGCTCGCCGCCGACGCCTGGCGCCGTTTCAGCCCCGTCGTGATGATGCCGGTGCCCAGCGCCTTCGTCAGCACCAGCGCGTCGTCGGGGCGCACGCCGACGTTGCGGATGACGCGGTCGGGATGGATGACGCCGGTCACGGCCATGCCGTACTTCAGCTCTTCGTCGATGATGCTGTGGCCGCCGATGATCACCGCGCCCGCCGCCCGCACGCGTTCGGACCCGCCCCGGATGATGTCGGTCAGGATGTCCAAATCCAGCCTGCCCCGCGGAAACCCCACGATGTTGAGCGCCGTCGTCGGCTCGCCGCCCATGGCGTAGACGTCGCTCAACGCGTTGGCCGCGGCGATCTGCCCGAACGTGTACGGGTCGTCGACGATCGGCGTGAAGAAATCGACGGTGTTGACGATCGCCAGGTCGTCGCGCAGGCGGAACACTCCCGCGTCGTCGGACGTCTCCGTGCCGACGATGAGGTTCGGGTGATGGAACGGCGGGAGGCTGTGCAGCACGTGCAGCAGATCGGCCGGGCCGAGCTTGGCCGCTCAACCCGCCGCCGCCACCTGCTGCGTCAGCCCGAGGAGCTTCGTCCGCTTGCGGCCGGTGACTTTTGCCATTGTCTGAGTCGTCTCGTGTCTCCGATTCGGACCGTGACCCCTTCGCGGTCCAGGTATTCCAGCAGGGGGATAGCGTACTTCCTCGTCGTGTTGAAGCAATCCCGGAACATCGCGGGCGTGATCTCGTCGGCTTCGGAGAACTGCTCGCGCAGGCGCCGCGTGACGCCGTCGACGCTCTCCCGCAGGAAGTAGAGGTCGCCGCCGGCGCGCACGACGAGCCGCTCGCGCTCGAGGACCCGCATCAGCTGCGTGAGCCGTGAGCGGTCGAGCCCGGTTTCCGCGGCAATCTGCCGCAGGTCGGGCGGCGCCAGCGGAGAGCGCGCGAGCAGATCCCGAATCCGATCCGCCGCCTCCTGTTCGTCGGACCGGAGCGCGACCCGGTGCTCCGGCAGTCGCAGCAGGTTCCCCTCGCGCATGACCGCGCGTTCTGCTGCGAGCTGTGCGACGAACGCGCGGAACGCCCGGGAAGACGCTGGGATCGGGAGCTTCTCCCGCAGCGCTTCGATGTCTCCGCCGGCCTCGAGCGGGTGCGCGCCGTGGAAGTTGCGCAGGCCGTCCACGAGCGCGGCCTTCAGGACGGCCCACTTCCGCTCCGTGGTAAAGAGCTGGTCCTCCAGCGACACGACGCGGATCGCCGCCCGGCGGCCGGCATGCTCGAGCGCGTCCTCCAGCCGCAGGTTCAGGAAGTGGTAGAGCGGCGCGGCCCCCGTCGCGAACTCGGGACGTTCATCGAGGAAACGCTCCGCAAGCGCACCGGGATCCTCCGTGCGAAGCGCCTGCAGCCTGCCCTCGAGCGCCGGGTCGCCGCGCCGGTGCACGTCGGGCCACGGATTGAGGAGGATGCCGCCGCCGAGCGTCCGCTGTGCCGTTTCGTCACGCACGATGAACCGATCGCCGCGCAAGGTGAGGAGAGGTTCCCCGATCGCCACCTGGCAGAACGCCGACTGTCCCGGCGCGATGTCCTGCCGGCCGAGCACCATGACCTTGCCGAACCGCTCGGCGGTCCCGATGTGCACACGGACGCGCTGATGGCTCCGGACAGGGGCGTTCGCGGTGGGCCGCACCTCGACCCGCGCGTCGAACCGGTCCGACGTCATCGTCAGCCGCTCGTCACAGAGCACGTGGCCGCGCTCGATCGCCGGGCGCTCCTGCCCGGCCAGATTGATGGCAACCCGCTGGCCCCAGGTTGCGCGATCCACCGGCTCGCCATGCACCTGAACGCTGCGGACGCGGAAGAGCTCGTCGCCCGGCAGACACCTCAGGCGGTCTCCGACCCGCACCTCGCCCTGCAGCGCCGTGCCGGTCACGACCAGGCCGTGTCCCCGCAGCACGAACGCGCGGTCCACCGGAAGGCGGAAGTAGCCGGCGGGCGGCCTCCGGTCGATGTGCGTGAGGCTGTCGGCAATCGCGCCCAGCAGGCGATCGCGCCCCTCGCCCGTGACGAAGGAACACGGCACCACCGGCGCGCCTTCGAGCGACGTGCCGGCGGCGAGGCGCTCGATATCACTCGCCACGGCGGCCGCTTGCGCCGGGGTGGCAAGGTCAATCTTGGTGAGCACGAAGATCCCGCGTCTGACGCCGAGCAGGTGCAGGATTTCGAGGTGCTCGATCGTCTGCGGCATCACGCCGTCGTCGGCCGCCACGGTGAAGAGAACGAGATCGACGCCGTGCGACCCGGCGACCATCGTGCGGATGAAGCGCTCATGGCCGGGCACATCGATGACGCCGGCGCGCGTGCCGTCCGGCAGGTCGAGGTGCGCGAAGCCGAGCTCGATGGAGATGCCCCGCTCCTTTTCCTCTTTCAGCCGGTCGGTATCTTCGCCGGTCAGCGCCTTGACCAGGCTCGTCTTGCCATGATCGATGTGGCCGGCGGTTCCGATGATGAACGGCATGGGCGCTACGACCGTGGTGCTTCGGGCCCTTCGAGCTCGTCGGCCCAGTTTGGTACCAGATCGAGCGGGTCGGCGATCAGGCGTGCGTCCAGGAGGAACCAGTCATCCTTGACGCGGCCGATGATCGGCGGACGGGCCTGACGAAAGCGCGCCGCGATCCGGTGGGCGCCGAGGAAATCGTGCTCGATAGCGATCACCTTCGTGGGAATTTCCTCGGTGGGCAGGGCGCCGCTCCCCATCTGCGAGGTCGAGTCCTGCACCGAGACGCGGAAGCCCGGTCCGAGCGCCGAGCGAAGGGCCGGAAGCGCCCGCTGGGCCGTGTCCTCGATCTCGGCGAGCGGCCGGGTGATCGCGTTGAGCACGGGAATGTCCTGGGCGATGGACGCCGATTCGCGGTAGAGGCGCAGCGTCGCCTCGAGCGCGGCAATGGTGAGCTTGTCGCACCGCACGGCCCGATGCAGTGGGTTGGCGGCGATTATCCGCAGCCGGTCGGCCTTCCCGACGATGAGACCGGCCTGCGGTCCGCCGAGGACTTTGTCGCCGCTGAAAGTGACCAGGTCGGGCCCGAGCGCCACGCGCTCGGCGACGACCGGCTCTTTCGGCAGCCCGTAGCGGCTCAGGTCGACGAGCGCACCGCTCCCGAGGTCCTCGACGACCGGGATGCCGTGCTTTCGGCCCATGGCGACGAGGTCGGGCAGCCCGACCTCCGCCACGAAGCCGACGATCCGGTAGTTGCTCGTGTGCACCTTCAGCAGCAGCGCGGTCCGTTCGGTGATCGCGTTCTCGTAGTCGCCGGGATGGGTCCGATTCGTCGTGCCCACCTCCTTCAGGATCGCACCGCTCCTGGCCATGATCTCGGGAATCCGGAACGCCCCGCCGATCTCGATCAACTCGCCGCGCGATACGATCACCTCCCTGCCGCTTGCGAGCGTATTCAGCACGAGCAGCACGGCGGCGGCGTTGTTGTTGACGACGGTCGCGGCTTCAGCGCCCGTCAGGGCCATCAGGAGGTCTTCGATCGCCTGCTCGCGGCGTCCGCGCTCGCCCTGGGCGAGGTCGTATTCGAGGTTGACCGGCTGCGTGGCCGCCTGGACGACGGCGTCGACCGCGGCCTGCGGCAGCAGCGCGCGCCCGAGGTTGGTGTGCAGCACCGTGCCCGTGGCATTCACCACCCGGCGGAGTCCCGCGGCGTCTGCGCCGTGCAGCCGTGCCTCGAGCCTGGTGAGGATCGCATCCTCTTCGAGGGCCGCAGCGTCGATCGCGTGACCCTGGCTGATGGCGCGCCGCAGCTCGTCGAGGATGTCGCGGCACCCTTGGACGACGTACTCGCGGTTGAATCGGACGAGCAGCCGTTCGGTTCGGGGATGGGCGAGCAGGCGGCTCACGGCGGGCAACTCGCGCAGCGTCATCGTGAGCCCCGCCCGGGATAGTACGATAGGTCGACGCGCGCGGAGAGGGAAGGTGCCCGGTGGCGCCGCTGGTCTTCAAAACCAGTCTGGGGTCCGTAAGGACCCTGGAGGGTTCGACTCCCTCCCTTCTCCGCCAACTGTCCAAGGCACAAGTCAGAAATCACAAGGCACAAGTCACAACGGAATGCCCTGATTTGTGACTTGTGATTTGTGACTTGTGCCTTGTTCAGCGCTGCTGCGGCTGCGGCGCTCCGGGCACGAGGGCGTGCATCGCCACCTTCCACGTGAGGGGCAGCGACACCGGGTTGTAGCAGATCTTGTCGTCGCACGCCTGGTACTCGAGCGTGCCCGAAATGACCAGCTCGTTCCTGCCGCCGAACGCCTTGCGCGCCTCCGCGGTCGCCTCCGGTACCACGTCCATGAGCAGCGTGAACGGCTTCTGGAACACCGGCACGCGCTCGTTCAGCGGCTTGAAGTGGTAGATCTCCGACGCCGGATACCGGAGCGGCGACGTGCGTACGTGCGGCTGCGGCGTGATGTTCACGCCAATCACGCGATAGTTCGACGCGCCGGGCGCGTAGACGTGCATCCCGCGCTTGGGCGTGATGTCGAGTGCGATCGTGAACCGCGTGCCGAGCGCCACGCTCGCGTCGCTCGGATACGTCTTCAGGTCGAGGTGATCGGTCGAGGCCTGCGTCGCCTGGACCGGCGGGCTGCCGGCCCCGAGCTGCAGCATGACGTTCGCCACCGTGTTCCGTTCCCAGTAGTAGTCCTCGAAGAAACGTGACGTCACCCGCCCCTGCCGGTCGACGATGAACGTGCCGGGGAACGGGATACCGCGGAGCCGCTCGCTCGGCTCGTTGACCGTCGCATACATCGCCAAATCCGCGCGCACCGCCGGATCCTTGCCGTTCGGTCCGAGCGCTTCTTCCACGATGGTGTTCAAAATCCCGTACCGTCTGATCGTCGCCGAGCCGGCGTCGGACAGCAGCGGAAACGTGATGCCGTGCCTCTTGCTGAAATCCGCGAGAATCTCCCGGGAGTCGTAGCTGATTGCGGCCAGCCCGAGGCCGTTCTTGCGGAGCTCTTCGACGCGTCCTTGCAGCTCCACGAGCTGCGTGCGGCAGAACGGTCACCAGTCCGCCGAGCGGTTGAACACGAGCATTGCGCCGCGCGGCCCCATGATCGACTGCAGGTTGTGGACGCGCCCGGTTTGATCGGGCAGGCTGAAGTCGGGCACGCGCTCGCCGACCTGCGGCCCGAGCTTCGACACGTCGACGCGCTGTCGACCCGGCGAGCCCTGTCCGGTGGCGGGCGACGTCACCGACAGCAACGCCACCAGCGACAACGTCGCCGAGCTCAACAAGAATGCTCTCATCATGTCGCTCCAGCGATAACGGCGAGCACCAGCATACGCCCGCTGGAGCCGCCTTGTGAACCCTCACTCGATATAATCAAGCTTCTCGCAGACAGCGCCGGGCGCTGAGTCACGGAATTGTGAAGCTTCTCACAGACCGTCGCGCGATCGCCCGTCTGACCGCACTGGCGGCGCTGCTGGTGCTCGGCTGGTGGCTCCGGACCCTCCAGCCGCACAACCTGACGGCGGCGGTCGCCTGGCCCTGGTCGAGCACGACCCTCACCCTCTACTACGCCGACGGGCCGTACCTGTTTCCCCTGTCGCGTCGCGTGCCTTCGGGGACGGATCTGCCGCGTGCCGCGATCGAGGGGTTGCTCGCCGGGCCTCCGGCGGGAAGCCCGCTGGCGAGCGCGCTGCCGCCCGGCCTCGCCCTGCAGGCGCTGGACGTGGTCGGACGTGTCGCGCATGTGCAGCTGTCCGGGTCGGAGGCGCTCCGCAGCGCGCCGCTCGCCGTGCCGGCCATCGTCGCCACGCTCACGGGCGTGCCAGGGGTGGGCGAGGTGGCGCTGACGATGGACGGCATCCCGAGAACCGATCCTTCGACGCGGGCGCCGCTGCTGTACTACCCCTCGGCGCGCGGGCTCGTTGCCGTGCCGACCGCCGCAGCGGATCCGCGCGCCGCGCTCGACGCGTTTCTGGCGGGCCCGCCGTCGCCGGAGCTCACGCGTCTGCCGCCCGACGCGCGACTGCTCGGCGCCGCGTTCGACGCGGCCGAGGGGGTGCTCGCGCTCCGCTTCGCCTACATGCCGTCTGTGCGGATGCTGGCGCTCGAGCGGCCGGATCAGATGCGGTTTCTGCTGCTCGGCCTGATTGCCACGCTGACCGGCTATCCGGAGGTCCGCGCCGTGCAGCTCGATTTCGGCGGACAGTCGCGGCTGGGGCTCGGCGAGTGCAGCGACCTGCTGCGGACGCCGCAGCCGCGCCCGGCGCTGCTCAACGACGAGCGGCTGATTCGATGATTTATCTCGACAACGCCGCCACGTCGTGGCCCAAGCCGCCGCCGGTGGCCGCCGCCGTGCAGGAGCAGCTCACCACCGCCGGCGGCAATCCCGGCCGATCGGGTCATCGCCTCTCGATCGCGGCCGCGCGCCTCGTCGAAGAGACGCGCGAAGCGCTGGCGCGCCTGTTCCATGTCGACGATCCAGGCCGCATCGCGTTCGCGCCGAACGCCACGCATGCGCTGAACGTGGCGCTGTACGGGCTGCTCGGCCCGGGCGATCGCGTCATCACCACGAGCCTGGAGCACAACTCGGTCATGCGGCCGCTCCGGCACCTGGAGACGCTCGGCGTGCACGTCGAGTCCGTCCGCTGCGAGCCGGACGGGTCGATCGATCTCGGGAAAGTGGCGGACGCGCTCGCCCCTGGCGCGCGCGTGCTGGTGACGACGCATGCCTCGAACGTGGCCGGCACGATCCTGCCGGTCAGGGAGCTGGCCGCCCTGGCGCGGGCGCACGGCGCCCGGTCGGTGGTGGATGCCGCGCAGACGGCGGGGACGATGCCGATCGACGTAGAGGCGCTCGGCGTCGACGTGCTGGCGTTCACCGGACACAAGGGTCTGTTCGGGCCGACGGGCACGGGTGGTCTGTACGTGCGTGAGGAGGTCGAACTGCGCCCCCTGGTGCGCGGCGGGACCGGGAGCGACTCGGCGCACGAGGTCCAGCCGGAGTTTATGCCCGACGTGTTCGAGAGCGGCACGCTCAACGTCGCCGGCATCGCGGGACTCGGCGCCGGCGTGCGCTTCCTGATGGACGTCGGCATCGAGGCCGTGCAGGCGCACGAGCGCGGGCTGGCAACGCGGTTCATCGAGGGCGTCCGCGCGATTCCGGGCGTCTCCGTCTACGGCCCGGCCGATTCCGAGTCGCGCTGCGGCATCGTGTCGTTCAACGTGGGCGGCACATCGCCATCCGAGGTGGGGCTGCTGTTGGACGACTCGTTCGGCATCATGGCCCGGACCGGGCTGCACTGCGCGCCGGCCGCGCACCGGACGCTCGGCACGTTTCCGGCCGGCGCCGTCCGGTTCGGCTTCGGCTGGTTCAACACGTCTGCGGAGGTGGATGCGGCCGTCGAGGCGGTGCGGCAGATTACGGCGTGGGCAGACCAAAGAACTCCCAACGCCCAACTCCGCAACTCCCAAACCGAAGGTAGAAGTTTGCGTGTGGGGAGTTGGGAGTTGTAGTTGCGTTTTGAGAGTTGGCGTCTTGGGAGTTGGCGTCTTGGAAGTTGGGAGTTGCGTTTGGATGGTCTCATTAGCTTTTTTGCGTCGCATCACGCCATCCGCGCGGAGACCGTGCTGAAACGGCACGGGCATGCCGCGCGGCTCGTGCCCGGGCCGCGGGAGCTGAGCCCGAACTGCGGCGTGGCGCTGCGGTTCGAGTACGCCCGGCGCGACGAGGTGGTGCCGCTGCTCGCGGCTCATCGCGTCCGGATTGACGGCGTGCACGTCTATCAGCCGCGAACCGATGCCTGGGAGGCTGCGCAGCGATGACATCGTACGTGGTGTCCGGCTTCAGCCGGACCAGCGGGAACCAGGAGCGCACGCGCCCCACGGCGCATGTCACCGCGGTCCACATGGGAGTCGCCGCGGGCGTGCTCGCCGTGGCGGCGGGGGCGTTCTTCGGTGTCCGGCCTCCCGAGGCCTACGGCGTGTGCATGGCATGCCACGGCCGCGACCTGGTGAACTGGACGATCAACGCCGTGGTCGCAACGCATCTGACGGTGGCGCCAGCCTCCCTCGTCTATCCGCTGCTGACCACGGTCGGCGTGTTCGTGGGCGCATTGGCGGCCGCGCGCCGCCACGGCGAGTTCCGGTGGGTCACGCCGGACCATCCGGTCAAGACGTTTCTGTACGGTCTGCTCGTGATGAACTTCGCGCTCGTGGCGGGCGGCTGCGCGATCCGGCTGGCGCTCCGGACGGCGGCGGGCGAGCCGCTCGGCGCCGCCGGGTTCGGCGCCATGGCCGCAGGCATCGTGCTCGGCACCGGGTGGCTGCGGTGGAGGGCGACGCGATGACGGCGGCCGTGACCTCGCTCCTCGTCGGCCTCGTGCTCGGCTACCTGGGTCAGCGCTCGCGGATGTGCTTCGTCGGCGGCATCCGCGACTTCCTGCTCGTCCGCGACACGGCGCTGCTCAAGGGGCTCGTCGCCTTCGGCGTCACCGCGTGGGTGGCGTTTCCGCTCGCCGCGGCTGCCGCGGGGACGCCCCTCGAGCGAACCGGGCAGGCGGATGCCGTCACGGTGCTGCTCACGGTGGCCGGCGGGTTCGGCGTCGGCTACGTCTCGACGCTCGCCAACGGCTGCCCGCTGCGGCAGCACGTCCTCGCCGCGCAGGGCGTCAAGAGCTCGCTGACGTACCTCGCGGGGTTCTTCGCCGGCGCGGTGGTGTTCCACCTCTGGGTCGCGCCGGCGCTCTTCCGCGTGTTGCCGTAGCAGCCAGGCCCGGCTTCTCCCGGGCTTGTCGACGGCGTAAAGACACGATATCTTTACAGCATGGGCTCTCGACTGGTCAACGTGCGTCTCGACCCCGATCGCTTCCGCAAGGCGCGGACCCTTCGCGCGCGGGGGGTGGCGCTGTCGGACGTCGTGCGCGAGGCCATCGACGAGCAATTTGCGGCGCTGCAGCGGTCCACGTCCCCGCCCGACGTCAGGACGATCGTCCGACGGATCTTCGAACAGCATCCCGATCCTTCCGACCTGCCGGGCCGCGAGTACGACGTCCACGATCGGCGCGCTGCGCGTGCGGCGATTCTCCGGAAGGTCCGGCGGGTCCGCCGGTGATTCTCATCGACACCACCCCCCTGGTGGCGCTCTGCGACGGGCGCGACTCGAAGCACCGGGCAGCGCTGAGACATCTGGCCCTCCTGGCGCGCGAGGAGCTCGCGACCTGCGACGCCGTGCTGACGGAGGCGTGCTTTCTCCTCCCCCATCGAAGCCAGCGGCTCCGGCTGCGGGCGATGCTGCAGGAGCTGAACATCCAACCGCTTCCGGTCACCAACGAGCGCGGCTTCTGGTTCGAGGTGCTCGACTGGCTCGCGAAATACGCGGACCACGAACCAGATTGGGCGGACGGGTGCCTCGCGGTCCTCAGCGGACGGGACAGGGGCCTGAAGATATGGACGTACGATCGGGAATTCCGTACGACGTGGCGCCGGCCGAACGGGACCGCAATTCCGCTGGCAGTGCGGTCACTGTGACCGGCGTCCCGCCGCCGCGCCGATCGTGCGCGGCGGCCCAACGCCGTCCTCGGTAGCAGCTAGGCCCGCGCAGCGGCCGGGGCGCGGCGCGTCATCGCCACGTAGACCGCGCCGAGGATCAGGCCGTAGATCAGGTGGCCGATCAGGCTGCCCATCGCCACCATGCGCATCTCGGGCATCATGAGTGGCGCAAAAGCCGGCATCCCGAGCAACACCGGCATCAGGACGAGGCCGCCGAGCACCCACCAGAGCACACCGTACGCGGCGCCCCAGCCGAGCGCCGGTCCGTAGCTGAAGCTCCGCTGCCCGAGCACCCAGGCGAAGATGGCTCCGATGACGGCGCTGTTGAACAGATGGTAGAGCCAGCCGACGCTCGCGGTGGGCGAGCCGACGATCATGCCGACCATGTTGATCATCGGCATCTGCCCGCCCTCCGGCGTAGGCGCGGTCATCATCTGCATCATGATCCCGAAGACGACGCCGGCGACGAGGCCGCCGACGATTCCGGCCACATATCTTGATGATT
>JACPTI010000111.1 GCA_016192845.1 Acidobacteriota bacterium | reverse complement strand
GGGCGTGTGCTCACCATCCGGAAAGCGACGACACCCGAGCCGGTGCACCGCGAGATCTACGCCACGCTTCGCATCTCGGCCGAGGTGATGAAACCGGTCAAGACCTGGCAGACACGAAACCATAGTGACGACAACGATCGCTAAGTGCTTGAAAACAAAGGACCCGACTCAGAAAACCGCGGAAGTTGGGTTAGGTTAGGCTCCGCCTCAACAGCTCTGGAACGGGGGTTCTCATTGTGAAACATCTGTTGGTGAGATCCTTTCGTCGGGCTGGTGTTCTTGCGGCCACGCTGGCGCCTCCCAGTGCCCAGACGGCTATCCCGGCGGGGGGGTGATTCCTCCCCGAACCCCACACGTCACAGCTAATTTGTACGGCCCGTGGCACGTGGGCAGCACCTCCGCCTGTAACCTGCGGACCATCATGCCCAGGCAGGGTACCTGCCGGCCGGGCGTGGTTGAACACGGTGAGCTTCCCTGTCAACCGTGGGTGCTGGCAAGGGAGGAGGGTGAACTACGGCAACGGGCTCCCGGGCGGCCGAAGCAGTTCATGCGCCGGACTGCCTCGCAGCACCGCAGCCCCGTCAATCTACTTGGAGCTAGGAGCGGGCCCGTGATCGGGTCGCCCTCCGCTGCTGTGGCCGTGGAGGTGTCAACCGTCGGGCTCACAGCTAGGAGATCGAAATGAAACTCGTACCAAGCTGGCATGTGCGGGTGTTGTCGGTGGTTCCAGTACTCCTCCTGGCGTTCAGCACGAGCCTCGCCGGGCAGACGATCAGATCCGGCAGCATTGCCGGCACAGTTACCGATGAAAGTGGCGGGGTTCTGCCCGGCGCCACGATCACGCTGACGAGCCCTGCTCTGCAGGTGCCTGAGGTCGTCACCGTTTCAGACGGGCGTGGCCAATACCAGTTTCTCGATCTCCCGGTGGGCCAATTTCGTGTCGCCGTCGAACTGCAGGGGTTCTCGCCGCTCCTCCGAGAGCGGATCATCCTGAACGCCGGGTTCAATGCGCGCGTTGACGTGGTGATGACCGTGGCCGCCCAGGAGGCGGCCATCACGGTGACCGCCGAGAGTCCGGTCGTCGGCGCAATCAGTACTCGCGGCATCACTACTGTGACGAGAGAGGTGCTCCAGACGCTTCCTACCGCGTCCAACTACATAGACACGCTCGTTCTCGTTCCGGGCGCCTCATTCCCAGGCCCTCCGATGGATGGCGAGATCGGCTACCGGGGACATACCGGGCGCTTCAGTTCGTACGGCCTGACAGATCAGACGAGTCTTGTGATCGAGGGCATTGAAATGGTCATCAACGAGCGCCCGGATTTTGACACCATCGAGGAAGTCACCACCAGGACATACGGCAACACGGCCGAAGTGTCGTTTCCCGGTGCTCAAACGGAGATCATCGTCCGATCAGGCGGCAACGACTTCAGCGGCCGGTACACTGCCAGAGGTATGAACCGGGATTATTTGGGGTGGACGAATGTCGACGACAGGCTGCGCCGACAGAGGGTGACCGAACCCGACGGCCCCACGTACTACTGGAACTTGACCGGGGATCTCGGCGGACGCATCGTCCGTGACAAGCTGTGGTTCTACGTCGCCCACAATGAGGTGCACAATCTCCGAACCGTTCCTGGTTATTCGAAGGACCCGGGCCCGGATGGCATCTACCAGACCTCCGACGACACGTCAGGGGCGCCCACCGGAAGAAATAGGAACCAGACGATCAAGCTCTCCTATCAGGTCACGCCCAAGCACAAGCTCATCGGGTTCCACACGAGAGGAACGGAGGTCGAGTTTCAACAGGGCGCCAGCCGCCTTGTTCCCTTTGAGAGCACCGCGCACATCGTTCACAGCCCCAGGCAGAAAAAGCTCGAGTGGCAAGGCACGCTCAGCGAGCAGCTGTTCGCCACGCTAACTAATGGTCGCGAGGGGGTGGTACGAGATCACGTTCAACCCTCAGGATATTGCGAGGAGGACACCCAATCGCCTCGACCGCGCGACGGGCTACGAGACAGGCACGAACTGGCACAGCAATGCGAACCTTACGAGAATCCCCAGTCGCCACCAATTGAATGGGAGCCTGTCCTACTATCCGGCGGGCTCGTCCCACCAGATTCGAGCCGGCTTTGACCATTGGTGGGGGCGCAACCAGAATATCGGGGGCTTCCACGAAGCTGGTGGTTATCAACTGATCTTCGACACGATTGGTGGTGTCCCCTATACGCCTGTAGAGATTCAAGTGAGGAACTTTCCTTATGACGGTCGCGCCGGAATAAATACGCTCGGTCTGTACGTGACGGACACTTGGCGTCCCATCGATCGCCTCACGCTGAACCTGGGGCTGCGAGGGGAGGCCCAGAACGCCTTTGTACCAGAGCAGGTCAAAGTTCAAGGGCCATTCGGCGGTTCTGGGAGTTTTTCCCGCGTCGATGCAGGCTCCTGGAAAACGCTCGCACCACGTGTCGGCGTTGCGTTCGATCTCTTCGGCTCGGGCAGTACTGTTTTAAAGGGGACAGTCGGCAAGTACTACCTTCACACAGGGGCGTTCTCGGATTTCGCCCAGGCGTACAACCAGAACTTCGCCGAATGGATTCACTATCGATGGCACGATCTGAATGGGGACAAGGACTATCAGCCTGGCGAGGTCAACCTGGACACCAACGGCCCCGATTACCTCCGTCACGCACAAGGGGCGCCGAGTAACATCGTGAATCCCGACTTGAAGTTGAAAAGCCAGACCGAGGTGACGGTCTCTCTCGAGCAGGATGTAGGAAGCGGCCTCTCGATGCGAGGCGTGTACGTCTACAAGCACCTCCCAGAGGGATCGCAAACGGACTTTGCGACGATCAACACGCTCAGGCCATACAGTGTGTGGAACCAGGCCTTCACGCGTCGCGACCCTGGCCCCGACGGAGTGGTCAACACCGCCGATGACGGCGGATTGATCACGGTCTACGACTACGACCCGGTGCTCCGGGGTGCCGCGTTTGTCAAGAACATGCGGGTCGCCAACGATCGGACGGATACCTTCAACAATTACGAGATCTCCTTGAACAAGCGCAAGTCTGGCAAGTGGTTCGCTATGACTTCGCTGGTTGCCACCAAGAACCACCGATGGCTGTCCCCCGTTGTCCAGAGTCCGAACGACGAGTTGTTCCCACTGGATGAGACGTGGGACCTGGCGTATCGGCTGGCCGCTGGATACGACCTGCCCTTCGAGATGACGGTCTCCACTCTGGTCCAGGTCTATAACGGTTTTGCACTCCAGCGGACCAATCAGTTTCGGGCCGTCGGTCCGGACGGCGGTCCGCGCTTTCCGAGTTCAAGCGTTATCGAGCTGCGAATGGAGCCTTACGGCGCGCGGCGTGCTCCGGTCCGTAACGTCGTCAACGTGCGCCTGTCGAAGAGTTTGAGACTCGCCAGCGGTGGCGCCTTCGTGTTTGACGTGGATCTGACGAACCTGTTGAACGGGAACGCCGCTTGGGGCAGCCCAACGAGCGGATCTGGTAATGGTCAGATTGAGCGGTCGGGGCCCACGTTCGGCTACGTTACGCGGATCCAGCAGCCTCGCGCAGTGAGGCTCGGCGTTTCATTTTCGTTCTGAGCCGCTGCGCGATCGTCGAGGTTGGGAGCCATTGAATGGTGTCCAATATCAGGGGCGAATTTGGCTTGCGTGTGAGGAGGTATCCAGTGGTCCGCCGGATCTCTTGCGTGATGATGGCGACGCGCTCCACCCGCGGCCGCCGCGCGTGGGCCTGGATGGCGGCTGCGGCAGGGGCCATGTCGCTGGCTTCGGCAGTGGCCGCGGGCCAGACCGCTCAGGGGAAGCCCTGGGCGGATTATGGTCAATTAGGTGGTTGTTCGGAAGAGCCGGCGAAATTTCATAAGTGCGCTTTGGAGAAGGCGAAGACGTTCAACCCGCCCCGGACACCCGACGGTACGCCGGATCTCCGCGGCGTATGGAGCCGAGCCAGGGTCAGCTCGCACAACGTCGAAGAGCATTTGGCGAGTTTTGGAGATCCTGGTGGAGTCAGCATGGTTGTCGACCCACCGGACGGGAAAATTCCCTACCAGCCTTGGGCGAGGGCGCAACGGGACTCTAACCATCACACCTATGTCGACCCCCAGGCGCTCTGTTTCCTGCCAGGAGTAGGACGCCAGGCCTATGTGCCCGGTCCCTATCAAATCTTTCAGAGCCCTGGATATGTCGTCTTCATCTACGAATACAGCCATGCCTATCGCGTCATCTACACGGATGACCGTCCCCACGTTGGCGAATCCATAAAGCTCTCGATGGGGCATTCGGTCGGCAGGTGGGAAGGAAACGCCTTAGTTGTCGATGTGACGAATGTCAACGCCAAGAACTGGCTTGACGATGCAGGGAACTTCTATAGCGACGCCGCGCGCGCCGTGGAACGCTGGACCCTCATCGACAATGACGCCATCCATTACGAAGTCACGTTCGAGGACCCGAAGGTATATACGCGATCCTGGAAGATGGCGTTCGGAATCAGACGCAGCGAGGACCGGGATTTTCAAATGATGGAAAGCGCGTGCTACGAAGGCAACCAGCGGACTCAGCAGGGCTTGTTCAGCAACGGCCTCAAACCGTACCTCGGGATTGTTCCTCCGAAGTGAGCTTCTTCCCTGGCTGCGGGTGGAGTTCTTTGCGGAGCGCTCGGCCCACTGCTGATCGTTCGTTGTTGCGTTTCTCGACGTAATCTCGCGCTGCAACTTCTCTCCGTGGTCCGTCGACAACGAGAACGCGCGGACCGACTCGCCGCGGAATTCTTGTTCCGGCCGATTTCCCCTTCGGTGCGGTGGTCGAACGGATTCACCAGATTGAGATCATTGCCAGCGAGGTCATTCCCGCGCTCAGGGCGTTGGCCCGACAGAGGTGTACGGCATTGTTTCTTGACAGAGCCGACGGTCTCCTGTAGGCTCCGCTTTCGACCCGTTCTGGAACGGGGGTTCTCATTGTGAAACAACTGTTGATGAGGTCCTTGGTCGGGGCAGTGTGTGTCTGGGGCGTCGCACCGCCGGTGGGCGCCCAGACCGCCAACCCGGCGGCGTCCATCCCACGGACTGCGGGCGGCAAACCTGACTTGTCCGGCTACTGGCAGATGCTGAGTACAGCCGCGTGGAACATCGAGGATCATCACGCGCAACAGGGGGTACCGGCTGGCCAGGGCGTCGTTGAGGGAGGTGAGATTCCCTATCAACCGTGGGCGCTCGCAAAGAGGAGGGAGAACTACGAGAACCGCCTGACCGCGGATCCGGAACACAAGTGTCACCTGCTTGGCGTACCTCGCATCATGTACACGCCCTTGCCGTTTCAGATCGTTCAGATGGCGGGTCAGATAACCATCTTCTTCGAGTACGCCCATGCCATCCGGTACATCCACATGAAGAACACGGAGCACCCGGAGGGCCCGATCGAATGGTACCTCGGGGACTCCCGCGGCCGTTGGGAGGGCGACACGCTGGTCGTCGACGTCATTCACTTTACGGACCAGACGTGGCTCGACCGAGCGGGCAATTTCCACAGCGAAGCCCTGCACGTAGTGGAACGCTTTATACCCGTCGGGCCCAACCACATCGAGTATGAAGTGACGATCGAAGATTCGAAAGTATTTACCAGACCGTGGAAGATGCGGATGCCGCTCTACCGTCGGGTGGAGCGCAATTTTCAGCTGCTGGAGTACGAGTGTTACGCCTTCGGGTGGGAGCAGTACTACCCGTACCCCGCGGTGGTGAAACAGTAGCTGCTCGTGCGGCGATGACGGCCGGTCGAACACGCACGGGATCGTAAATCGCGGAGGCTGCATGGTCGCTCACCTGCTTCGGTCGCTGACACTGGCCACGGTGATGGGCTCGTCGCTGTGGCAAGTCGCGGTCTCGGCTCAGAGCCCGCCAGCGAACCCGCAGGCGTGGACCGGGCCCCGCACGTCCGATGGACAGCCTGACGTCCAGGGATTCTGGCGACCCGTGCTCGCGGGAGGCCGCAGTCTGGAAGATCCAGGAGTTCCCGGCGGCCTCGACGACGAGATTCTCCGCAAGCAAGGCAAAGCGAAGAGGAACCCGAGTCGCGTCGTCGATCCAGCGGACGGAAAGGTTCCCTATCAGCCGTGGGCGGCGGCCCTCCGGAATGACGTCATCGAAAATGAATGGGATCCGACAAGGCCGGAGCACATCGACACGCAGACCCGTTGCTTCCCATTGGGCGTGTTGCGCCAGGCGGCCAACGCGAATCAAATCCTTCAGCCTCCCGGGTATTTCATCCTCATCAACGAGAACTATCACGTATTTCGAATCATTCCGCTGGACGGGCGGCCGCATCTTGGGAACGGCATCAAGCTGTGGCAGGCCGATTCTCGCGGCCGCTGGGAAGGCAATACGCTCGTTGTGGAGTCTCGGAATTTCAACGGAAAGAATCGGCTGAGCCATGAAGGCGATTTCGTCAGCGAGAACGCCCACGTCGTGGAGCGCTTCACGTTCGCCGACAGCAAGACCCTGAACTACGAAGTGACGATCACCGACCCGACGGTCTTCACGAGGCCGTGGACGATGAGGATTCCCACCGTGCGGAGCGAGCAGCCCGCCGATTACGAGATGTGGGAATCGGCATGTCACGAGGGCGAAAGGAGCGCTGACCTGATGGCCTCGGACCCCAAGAAGTAGCGCAACAGTCCACCCGACGAAGCAGGAGGAGGCAAGATCATGACCAGGAGCCTATTCCGGCGGCTGACAATCACAGCGGCACTGTTGGCGATGCCGGTCGTCGGCTACGCGCAGGAAGCCGTGTTGATTGGGACGGTCGTGGACTCCACTGGAGGCGTCCTGCCCGGTGTGACGGTGCGCGCGATCCATCAGGCGTCGGGGAACAGCTTTGAAGGCGTCACCGACGAGCGCGGAGCGTTTCGGATCGCCGTCCGCACCGGCTCGTTTCAGGTTACGGCTGTCCTGTCGGGATTCACCACTGTGACACGGGCCGTCGACTTGCTGGTGGGGCAGCAGGCGGCGCTGAATATCACGATGTCACCATCCGGCGTCGCCGAATCCGTCACCGTCACCGGTGAGGTGCCACTAGTTGAGTTCACCCAGTCGACGCTCGGTGGCAACATCGACCCGCAGCAGATGGAAAGCTTGCCGGTGCAAGGTCGCAACTGGATGCAGCTCACAATGCTGGCCCCCGGCAGCCGCGTCAATGCGGTCGGCGATCAGCCCACCCCGGGTTCAGGAAACTCACGGAATTTCGCCGTACATCTGGACGGTCAGGAAGTGTCGCAGACCCAGTGTTGCCGCGGACAACCCGAGATCAGCAGGGACGCCATCGCGGAATTTCAGTTCCTCTCCAGCCGTTTCGACGCCACGCAGGGTCGCTCGATGGGCGTTCAGGTCAACGTCATCACGAAATCGGGCACCAATAGCCCGGCAGGGTCGTTCGCCGGCTATTTCCGTGATGCGAAGCTGCGGGCACGCGATTTCTTCACCGGCACAAGAGTCCCGTACGAGAATCAGCAGTTGAGTGCCACCTTCGGTGGGCCGATTCTCCGAGACAAGCTCCATTACTTTGCCAACTACGAGTATCAGCGCGAGCCGCGAACCGTGACGTTCCGGACGCCATACCCTGCCTTCAATCTCAATCTGACCGGGACGAACACGCAGTGGACGGGCGGGGTCCGTACCGACTACCAGATTTCGTCGCAGATTCGCCTGATGACGCGCGTATACGGCTTCGAGGAGAACCGCCCGTACGAGGCGGTCACCGGCGCCGCGACCACGCATCCGGCCGCATCCGAGCGGCTGGTCCGAAACAGTCAGAACGTTCTCGGGAGCTTGACGCAGGTTCTCAGCAGTCGATCCTTGAACGAGCTCAAGGTCGGGTATCAGTCGTTTCACTACGACACGCTGAACAACACCGTCTGGGCGAACCACCCTCAGGCGTTCAACGGTTTGACGCGTGGGTCGCCGCGGATTACCTTCACGAGCTTCTCGATCGGCGGCAACATACAGGCCCCGCAGGACACGACAGAAGCCAAGATCTCGATTCGCGACGATCTGTCGATCTCGTTCAATGCCCGCGGGCGGCACGACGTCAAGGTTGGGGGCGAGTGGCTGCGTATCCGCCAGGATTCCGGCAACTGCCGGAACTGCATGGGGCTGATCGACGCCACCGGCGGACCCACGCCAGCGAATATCGAGCAGTTGTTTCCAGTCTGGGACGACGCCTCGACGTGGAATCTGGCGGCGATATCGAACATCACGCGCAGCTACACGCTCGGCGTGGGGAAATTCAATTATTTCTTCACGCGCAACATTCCGAACGCATGGGTTCAGGACGATTGGATGATCACGTCCCGGCTGACGTTGAATCTCGGTGTCCGCTACGAGCTGATCCTGAACACGTGGATGAACGAGGTCGAAATCCAGCCGTTCCTGCCGGGTGATCGCCCGGACGAGAAGAACAACATCGCTCCACGCCTGGGTTTTGCGTACAAGCTGAACGACCTGACCGTCGTACGGGGCGGAGTCGGGCAGTACTTCGGCTACCCGACCCACCAGATCATGGGCAACACGCTCGGCGACAAGTACGTGGCCAACGTGCAGATCCTCAACGACGGTCGGCGCGATTTCGCGGCCAACCCGTTCAACGGCCCCATTCCAAGCTTCGAGGCGCTCGAGCAGCTGTTCTGCTCGACGCGCAATGTCCCGGGATGTCAGCGGCGGGGCGGGCTGACGCAGCTGGCGCCGCCGCCCGACCACAGCGGGATCCCGTACAGCTGGCAGTCGTCCGTCGGCTTCGAGCGCCAGCTCGGCACCCTTGCGTCGGTGTCGGCGGATTACGTGTTCGTCGGCCAACGGCGCGAGCGCGACGACACCGTGAACATCAACCTCGCCTACAATCCTGCGACCGGCGTGAATTATCCGTTCAACGACATCGCTCGCAGGCCGTTTCCGGAGTGGGGGACGATCACACAGAGCGTGTTTGCGGGCGAATCGAACTACAACGCGCTCGAGGCGAGTTTCACCAAGCGCATGGCCAACCGATGGCAAGCGTCGGCGACCTATACGCTGGGATACTCGCGCTCGCGAGATGCGATGCCGATGAGCGGCACCACGAGGGTGACGTTTCCGCTGGCGCTCGGTCTCGGCGGCGAGTACGGACCGGCGGCGCAGGAGCAGCGGCACAGAGCCGTGTTCAGCGGCATTTGGGACGTCGGGTACGGCTTCCAGTTGAGCGGCCTGTACTTCTTCGGGTCAGGCGAGCGCTTTCCCACGAGCTATGGCGGTGACCGCCGCAATCTTGGGATCGGCGGCCAGAACCGGTTGCGCCCGGACGGCTCCATCGTGCCGCGGAACAACTTCGTCGGAAAGCCAATCCACAGAGTCGATATGCGCCTGCAGCGCCGCTTTCAGTTCGGTGCGCGGGTGGGAGTGGATGGGATCGTCGAAGTGTACAACCTCTTCAACCACAGGAATTACGGCTCGTACACGACCGTCGAAAGCAATGCCGCATACGGGCGACCGTCGCCGAACCAGAATGTCGCCTACACACAGCGCATGCTGCAGCTGGGCTTCCGAACGACCTTCTGACCAAATCGTGACCTCGCGTGAGCACGAGCGTCCGGCGAAAGCCGGACGCTCGATGCAGGCGTTGATAACCGTCGCTCCTGCGGCCGCATGCCTAGCAGCGGCGCTTGAATGAACTGAATGCCCCCACGCTTCGCGAGAAGCTGCGCCAGCAGGTGGTCAGTTCCAGCTCAGTCATTGTCCATGGGCCACGAATTTTCGCTTTATTTATGAAAGTTCTCATCGCGGACGCGTTCGAGAAGTCCGGGCTCGACGGCCTGCGCGCCGCGGGATGCGAGGTGCTCTACCAGCCGGACCTCGCGGGCGAGGCGCTCGTCCGCGCGCTCGCCTCGTCTCAGGCCGAGGTGCTCGTGGTCCGATCGACGCGCGTAACCGAGGCGATGCTCGATACGGGCGATCTGTCGCTGGTGGTGCGGGCGGGCGCCGGCGTCAACACGATTGACGTCGCCGGCGCCGCGCGCCGCGGCATCTACGTTGCGAACTGTCCCGGGCGGAACGCGGTTGCCGTCGCCGAGCTCACCCTCGGGCTGCTGCTCGCGCTCGACCGCCGCATCCCCGACAACGTGGCCGACCTGCGCGCCGGGCGCTGGAACAAGAAGGAGTACGCCCGGGCGCGCGGGCTGTACGGCCGCACGCTCGGCCTGCTGGGGTTCGGCAGCATCGGGCAGGAGGTGGCACGCCGCGCGCGGGCGCTCGGCATGGACGTCCTCGTGTGGAGCCCCCGCTTTCTGCGCGAGGGGGCGGCGGCGCTGGCGGCGCTGCCGCGCGATCTCGACATCACCGTCGTCAACTCACCCGAGGAGGTCGCCGCGCGCTCGGATGCGCTGAGCGTGCATCTGGCGCTCACGGCCGAGACGGAGAACTTCGTCGGCGCGGCGATCCTCGGCCGGCTGAAGCCGGGCGCGTTCTTCGTGAACACGGCACGGGCGGAGCTGGTGGATGACGCGGCGCTCCGGCAGACGATCGAGACGCGCGGCATCCGCGCGGCTGTCGACGTCTTCCGCGGCGAGCCAGCCGAGCCGACCGCGGATTTTTCCCCGTCGCTCGCCGCGCTCTCGCAGGTCTATGGGACCCATCACATCGGCGCGTCCACCGAGCAGGCGCAGGAGGCGATCGCCGCCGAAGTCGTCCGGATCGTCCGGACCTACAAGGAGACCGGCAAGGTGCCGAACGTGGTGAACCTGGCGCGGCGCACGCCCGCCACGCACACGCTGGTCGTGCGGCACCGCGACCGTCCGGGCGTGCTCGCGCACGTGTTCGCCGAGCTCCGGACGCGCAACCTCAACGTGCAGGAGACCGAAAACGTGATCTTCGACGGGGCGGAAGCGGCGGTCGCGCGCATCAATCTCGACGGCGAGCCGGCGCCGGAGCTGCTCGGCGCGATCCAGGCGGGAAGTCAGGACATCCTGAGCCTCCATGTTGTGAAAATATAGGGACATGCCAACCACCACGCGCATTTACAACTTTTCCGCCGGGCCTGCCGTGCTCCCGCTGCCGGTGCTCGAGGAGGCGCAGCGCCACCTCGTGTCGCTGCCGGGCGTCGGCATGTCGGTGATGGAGATCAGCCATCGCTCCAAAACGTTCGAGGACCTGCTGAACACGGCGATCGAGGACATCCGCGCGCTGGCGGACGTTCCCGCGAACTACCGGATCCTGATGCTGCAGGGGGGCGCCACGCTGCAGTTCTCGATGGTGCCGATGAACCTGCTGACGCCGGGTGCGAGTGCCGACTACATCGACACCGGGTCGTGGGCGGACAAGGCGATCAAGGAAGCGAAGAAGGTCGGTCCGGTGAACATCGCGGCCACCACCAAGACCGACGGCTACACGCGCATCCCGCGGCAGGAGGAGCTGCGGCTGACGCCCGGCGCCGCCTACGTGCACATCACGACGAACAACACGATCGAGGGGACCGAGTGGAAGACGCTGCCCGAGGTCGGCGAGGCGCCGCTCGTCGCCGACACCTCGTCTGACATGTTCAGCGGGCCGATTGACGTCGGCCGCTTCGGCCTGATTTACGCGGGCGCGCAGAAGAACCTCGGGCCGTCAGGCGTGACGCTCGTCATCATCCGCGAGGATCTGCTGGCCCGATCGGTCGATTCGCTCCCGGTCATGCTGAACTACCGGGTGCACGCGGAGAACAACTCGCTGTACAACACGCCGAACACGTTCGGGATTTACATCCTGGGCCTGACCGTGAAGTGGCTGCGCTCGCTCGGCGGGCTGCCGGCGATCGCGCGGATCAATCAGCGCAAGGCGGCGAAGCTCTACGCCGAGATCGACCGGACGGGGTTCTACCGCGGAACCGCCCAGAAGGAGAGCCGGTCGCTGATGAACGTTACCTTCAGGCTGCCAAGCGAGGAGCTCGAAAAGCTGTTCGTAAAGGAGTCGACCGCCGCCGGGCTCGACGGCCTGAAGGGGCACCGCGCCGTCGGCGGCATGCGCGCGTCAATCTACAACGCGTTCCCGGAGGACGGCGTCGACGCGCTGGTCGAGTTCATGCGGGAGTTCGAGCGCAGGCACGGCTGAGGCCGTTCGCCGATCACGGAACACCGAGGCACCGAGGCACCGAGAATTCTTATTTTTTCTCTGTGTCTCGGTGCCTCGGTGTTTCGTGGGCCGTGAACGGCCGTCGCCGGCGCCTTCTCCGTCTCCTTCTCCTCCGCCGTTGAGGCTCGGTAGCCCCGGCCTCGGCGTCACCTTCAAACGTCCCCGCCGCTTCGATGAAGCCGCGCCAGTGCTCCACCACCTCCGGCGCGTGCCCGTGAATGTCGAGCCAGGTGAGCGCCTCCTGAAACGGGCCGCGGTGCATCACGGCACGGCGGGCGCGGGGTGACAGGCTCATATCGAGCAGCCGCCGCTGCAGTCCGAGGATCTGCCGCAGCCGGTCGACGTCACGGCGGGCCAGCGGGAGCATGCCGAGCGCCGGCGCCGGCTCGCGGTCGCCGCTGACCACCCGGTGCGGGGCCAGCACGCCAGACGCGCCGCCGAGCGGCACGAGGAGCGAGCCGAGCAGGATGGCGTTCGTCAGCGCGTCGGGCGTCATCTCGAAGCGCCGCCGGTACGCGTCGAGCGCCGCGAGCGAGCGCCAGAGCGCCTCGCCGCCACCCTTCTGCAGCGGCGCCGCGATCGGCTCGAGCAGCCGCCGTTCGGCCAGCATGCGGAACGCGCGCTCGGAGGCGCCCGACCGCAGGAGCTTGTACAGCTCCTCGATCAGACGGGGCGGGGCGCTCCTGGCAATCTCGGTGCGACGGGCCGCAATGGCCGTCTCGATTGGCAGGTCGATCGCGAAGTCGAGCCGCGCCGCCATGGCGACGGCGCGCAGCATCCGGACGGGATCCTCGACGAACCGCTCCGCGGGATCGCCAATCGACCGGATGAGGCGGCCGTTCAGATCGTCGAGCCCGCCCGTGTAGTCGATGATCGACAGCGACGCGATGTCGTAGAAGAGCGCGTTGATCGTGAAATCGCGCCGGAAGGCGTCTTCTTCCGGCGTCCCGAACGTGTTGTCGCGGTGCAACAGCCCCACGTGCCCGTCGCCTTCGGCACGTCGGATCGGGATGCCGTGCGGCGGCTGTGTGTCGGCAGCCGCCAGCTCCTGCGGCGTCAGCTTCCGCCGGAACGTCGCCACCTCGATCGTCTTCGGGCCGAACCGGATGTGGGCGAGGCGGAAGCGCCGGCCGATGATCCAGCAGTTCCGGAACAGGCGTTTGACCTGATAGGGATGCGCGGACGTGCCGATGTCGAAGTCCTTCGGCTGGCGGCCGAGGAGCAGATCGCGGACGCTGCCACCGACGAGATAGGCGATGTAGTGGTGCTGGTGGAGCCGGTAGAGGACGCGGAGCGCGTCGGGATCGATCTGCTTGCGCGAAATCGTGTGCTCCGCGCGAGGCACGATCAGCGGCGTGCTCATCTATCTCGTGTCTCCTGCCTCCCGTTCTCCCGACTCCTGACTCCTGAATTGTAATGCTACGATCGGGGCGATGCGAGGACGCGGGGCGCTCATCGCGGGGTGCCTTCTGCTGATCCTGCTCGCGTTCGTGCGGGTCGATCTTCGTGCGGCCGAGCATCCGGCGCTGGCCAAGGCCCGGGCGCTGTACAACGCCGCCGACTACGACGGCGCCATTGCCGCGGCGTCGGCTGCCCGCAGCGATCCGGCATCGGCGGACGCAGCCGCGCTCGTGGCGGCGCGGGCGCACCTGGAGCGCTACCGCCAGCGGACGAACGATCCCGCCGATCTCGGCGCGGCGCGCGACGCGCTCGCCGTCGTCCGGGCCGCGGCGCTCAAGCCGCGCGATCAGATCGATCTGCTCGTGGGGCTCGGCCAGGCGCTCTTCCTCTCGAACGAGTTCGGCGCCGCGGCGGAGCTCTTCGACACAGCCTTGAGCCGCGCCTCGCTGCTGGTGGATCGCGACCGCTGGCTCCTGCTCGACTGGTGGGCGAGCGCGCTCGATCGCGAGGCGCAACGGTTGCCGCCCGACCGCCGGGGGGTGCTGCTGGCGCGCGTCACCGAGCGGATGGAAGCGGAGCTCCGCGGCGATCCCGGCAACGCCGCCGCCAACTACTGGCTGGCGGTAGCCGCGCGCGGGACCGGCGACATCGACCGCGCATGGCACGCCGCCGTGGCCGCCTGGGTCCGCGCGCCGCTCCGCCCCGAGTCGGCCGCCACGCTGCGCGGCGACATCGACCGCTTCGTCACGACCGTGCTCATCGCCGAACGCGCCCGCACCCGCCCCGCCAAGGAACAGCAGGTCATGCTCGCCGAGCTGCGGTCTCAGTGGGATGCCGTGAAGGAGAGCTGGAAGTAGGCGCGAGCGGATGCGCTGCCGTACGGCACGAAAAGGAGCTCGCGGCCCAGCTTCAGCGCAGGCGCCACGGCAACCGTCGCCGACCGCTCGAACCTCAAGGCCTCTCCCGGCCGGCCGACTTCGACCGCGCGCATCCAGACGAAGAACGTGACGATGTCCCAGAGGACGACGACGCCGTACGAGGCGTCGACGCGCCCGATGGTTTCGGCGACGTTCACGAGGACGAGATCGAGGCAGACGCCGGCCATGGCCAGCAGCAGGAGGCGCTGCTCAGGGGTGCCCGACGCGCCGGGGGTCCGATGGCCGTGGAGCCCCTGAATCGCCAAGACGAGAATGGTGAAATAGAAGCCGAAGATCACCTGACCCGGCCACGCGGCCATCACCGGACTCGGGACGCCGTCCAGCTCGAGTCTCGCGAGTCGGATCACTCCGCTAAGGGCGACGACCGCCAGCACCCAGACGGCGCGATGGGTCACGTTCCTCATGCCTGAGACAGCCCTGGGGCCCGGGGCCTGAGGCCGGGGGCCTGGAGGTTTACGGTTTGGCGTCCCTCCAGTTCTCCGCGATCCCCACGTCGACCGTCAGCGGCACTTTGAGCGCCACCACGCCTTCCATCTGCTCGCGGACCGCCTCGGCGGCCTGGTCGGCTTCCTCGCGCGGCGCTTCGAACAGCAGTTCGTCGTGCACGGTGAGGATCATCCGCGTGCGGAAGCCGCGGCGCGGGAGCTCGGCATGCAGCGCAATCATCGCCTTCTTGAGAATGTCGGCCGCGGTCCCCTGAATCGGCATGTTGACCGTCACCCGCTCGGCGGCCGCGCGGATCTGCCCGTTGCGGCTGTTCAGCTCCGGCACCAGCCGCCGCCGCCCGAACATGGTCTTGACCACGCCGGTTTCGCGCGCGCGCAGCAGGAGATCGTCGATGAAGCCGCGCACTTTCGGATAGCCGGCAAAGTAGGCGTCGATGAAGGCCTGCGCGGCGTCCTTCGTCACGCCGATGTCCCTGGCAAGCGTAAAGGCGGTCTTCCCGTAGAGGAGCGCGTAGTTGACGATCTTCGCGCGGCGACGGAGCTCGTGCGTGTCGAGGCCGCTGTTCGGCCCGAACACCTTGAGGGCGGTGCGATCGTGAATGTCCTCGCCCGTGTGGAACGCCTCGATGAGCGCATCCTCATCCGCCAGGTGCGCGAGCACCCGCAGCTCGATCTGCGAGTAGTCCGCCGAGATCAGCACGTGCCCGGGCGCGGCCACGAAGGCGCGGCGGATCTGCCGCCCGAGCGCGGTGCGGATCGGAATGTTCTGCAGGTTCGGATCGGAGCTGCTCAACCGCCCGGTGGCGGCGACTGCCTGGTTGAAGCAGGTGTGCACGCGGCCGGTCGCCGGGTCCACGAGCTGCGGCAGCGCGTCGATGTACGTGCTCTTCAGCTTGTGCAGCCCCCGCCATTCGAGGATCAGCCGCGGCAGCTCGTGGACGAGCGCGAGCTCTTCGAGCACTTCGACCGCGGTCGACGCCGAGCGCGTCTTGCCGGTCTTCTTGAGCGCGGGGAGCTGCAGCTTTTCGAACAGAATCTCGCCGAGCTGCTTCGGCGAGTTGATGTTGAACTCCTCGCCCGCGAGCTCGTAGATCCGCGCGGTGTAGCGCGCCAGCTCGCCCTCGATGTGCTGCGACTGCGCGGCAAGCGCCGGTCCGTCGATGAGGATGCCGGCCCGCTCGATGTCGGCGAGCACCGGAATGAGCGGCATCTCCAGCTCGCGGAAGACGCCGTCGAGCCCGTCGGTCACGAGCAGCGGCCCGAGCCGGTTGGCGAGCTGCCGCGCCAGGTCGGCGCGCTCGCCCGCGAAATTGAGCGCCGCCCCCGGCGCGAGCGACGCGAGCCGCACCGCCTTCGCTCCGCGGCCGCACACGTCTTCCTCGGTCAGCGCCTTGTACCCGAGGTGCTCGAGCGACGTCTCCTCGAGCGGATGCCCCGGCCGCGTCGCGTCGAGCAGGTAGCTCGCCAGCATCGAGTCGAACGCCACGCCGCGCAGCTCGATGCCATGACTGCTGAGCACGACGGTGTCGAACTTGAGATCGTGGCCGATCTTGCGGACTGCGGCATCTTCGAAGAGCGGCCTCAGGCGATCGAGCGCGGCGCGCCGCTCCACCTGCGGGGGGCCTGCCGCCGCCGACAGCAGGTCGTTCCCGCCGCCGCCCTCGTGGCCGAGCGGCAGATACCGCGCCTGTCGATCGGCCGTTGAAAAGGCGATGCCGACGATGGCCGCGCGCATGGCGGTCGGCTCGTCGGGAATCACGCGCAGCGCAAACTCGCCGGCGGCGCGCAGGTCGGCAATCAGCCGATCGAGCTCCGGCATCGACGTCACGAGCGCGTAGTCCTTCTGGATCGTGTCGGCCGTCGGCGCGTACTCGTTGACGAGCGAGCGGAACGCCAGCCGCGAGAACAGCTCGTAGCAGCGCTCCCGCGCCGCCCCGCGGTACCGCAGCGATTCGATATCGATGTCGAGCGGGACGTCGCACCTGATCGTCACGAGCTCGCGGCTCCGGAGCGCATCCGCCCGGTGCGCCAGCAGCGCCTCGCGGTACTTGCGCTGCGGCAGCTCCCCGGCCCGATCGAGCAGCGCGTCCAGGCTGCCGAAGGTGCTGATCAGATCGACGGCGCCCTTCTTGCCGACGCCGGGGACGCCGGCGACGTTGTCGCTCGTGTCGCCCACCAGCGCCAGCACGTCGACGACGTGCGACGGCTTGACGCCGAATTTCTCCTGCACGGCGGCCTCGTCGTACCACGCCCCGTCCTCGCGGGGGTCGTAGACCCGCAGGCCGTCATGCACCAACTGAAAGAAATCCTTGTCGATCGACACAATCGCGACGTCGAACCCCGCCTCCGTCGCCCGCTTCGCCATCGTCCCGATGACGTCGTCGGCTTCGTAGCCGGGCGCGGTGACGATCGGCACGCCAAGCGCCTCGCACGCCTCGTGGACCCAGTCGAGCTGTTCGGCCAGATCGTCCGGCATCGCCGCGCGCGTCGCCTTGTAATCGGCCACCAGCTCGTCGCGAAACGTGGGACCGGCCAGATCGAACGACGCGGCGATGTACTGCGGGTTGTGCTCCTTGATGAGCTTCCGCAGCATCGTCACGAAGACGTAGACCGCATGCGTCGTGTGCCCTTCCTGATTCGACAGGCCCCGCCCGCGAAACGCATGGTAGGCGCGATACATCTGGGAGCTGCCGTCGATCAGGTACAGCGTGGAACGCGACATGGGCTTCGGGCTGCAGGCTCCAGGCCTCAGGCCAAAGCCCAAAGTCCAAAGCCGAAAGCCTCGTTCTCAAGAGGATATCATTGGGTTTTGTGAGGGTTTTGCCGCTGACGCTCCTCGTCTGCGCAGCCGCGATCGGATGCGGTGGCGCCTTCAAGCCCGAATACGAGTACGAGGAAGAGTTGTATCTCGCGCTCGACGGCTCGGCCACGCTCAACGTTTACGCCTCCGTTGCGTCGCTCGTCGCGCTCCGCGGCGCCGCGCTCGATCCGGACCCGCGCGCGCGCATCGATCTCGACGAGGTGCGTGCGTTCTTCGGCGCTCCGGCGGTGCCGGTGTCGGTCAGCCTCTCGCGCCGCGACGGGCGGCGCTTCGTCAACGTGAGCGTCCAGGTGGACGACGTGCGGGAGCTGGCGCGGATCGCGCCGTTTGCGTGGTCGTCATACCGGCTCGATCGCCGCGGCGACGTGCTGGAATTCCGGCAAATCGTGGGGCCGCCGGCGCGCGTCGCCGCGGACGGGGCCTGGACCGGCGGCGAGCTCGTTGCATTCCGCATCCACCTGCCGAGTGAAATCGTGTTTCACAACGCGCCGTCGGGGGAGATCGAGCGGGGAAACATCGTGGTGTGGGAACAGCCGCTCGGGGATCGTCTGGCCGGGAGGCCGGTCGAGATCCAGGTCAATCTCGAGCCGACCTCCATTCTCGTGAGGACGCTGCTGCTGTTCGGGGCGACGATCCTGGGGGCGCTGGCGGCGCTGGCGGCGGTCATCTGGTGGATCAGCCGCCGCGGCCGCGAAACCCCTACAGCCGCTCCAGCTCCGCGGTGACTTCGGCGTCGGTCTTCAGATTGTTCGTCACCGAGAACGCGCCGAACGAACTCGCAATCGAGCGGGCGAGCATCCGGTCGACGTTGCTGTTCACCACGCCTTCCAGCGTCACGCGCCCGTTCTCCACGACGATGTGGATCGGCGGGTTCGCCATCGCGCCGTAGGTCCAGAAGTTCGAGTTTCCGTAGATTGCCCGCGCAATCCGGAACCGCAGCTCGTCGTCCCACTGCGATACCGGCAGCACGGTGATCTCGTTGCGCACCTCGCGCACGCCGTCGACGCGCGCCACCCGGTCGGCAATCGCCTCACGCTTGTAGGGCATGGTGACTTTTCCGGTGAGCGTCACGACGCCCGCCTCGACCTGCGCATGGATGCTGTCGAAGATCGTGAAGTGCGGATATCGCAGCACCTGCCGCGATACGTCCCGGAAGATCTGCAAATCTTCCCGATCCGCCGCCCAGGCTGGCGCGCTCATCGCGACCATCACGATGACCGTGGCAACAACCCTGGCAAACATGTCTTCCTCCTTTGCCCGGAGGGCTGAAGCCCTCCGGCTACCGCGGTGTTGGGGCCTGCTGGGGGCTTGCCCCACGCCCGGTCAACGAGGCAAAGACGTTGCCAGGCTCAGGTGGGGTCAAATCGCGCGGATCTTCGAGAAAAAACGGCCGGTCACAGACCGACCGCAAACGGTGTCCTCCCGGGAGCACGCTTAGCGGGGTGCCTAGAGCACGAGGACCGTGGCCACTCCCGCCGCAATCAGCAGGATCTGCCGCATCGACCCGGCATCGGTGCGCCCGCGGTGAAGGCCGGGGATCAGGTCCGCCATGGCCACGTACAGGAAACTGGCGGCCGCCAGCGCGAGCACGTAGGGGAGGATGCGCGGCAGCGTCTCGATCGCGACAAACGTCGCGATCGCGCCGGCGGCGCTCGCCGCGCCCGACAGCACGTTCAGCAGCAGCGCCCTGCCGCGCGAGTAGCCCGCGTGCAGCAGGATGGCGAAGTCGCCGAGCTCCTGTGGGATCTCGTGGGCCGCCACCGCAAAGGCCGTGCTGATGCCAAGCGGCACCGACGTGATCACCGCGGCGGCGATCACCGCCCCGTCGACGAAGTTGTGGAACGCGTCGCCGACGAGCACCGGGACGATCGCGCCGTCGTGCACCTCGCAGTCGTGAATGTGGCAGTGGCGCCAGAGGACGAGCTTCTCGAGGACGAAGAACAGGAGGACGCCCCAGAGCAGCGTCGTGAAGACGCGCTCGGACGGCAGCTGCTCGAGCGTCTCGGGCAGCAGCGCCAGCATCGACACGCCCAGCAGGGCGCCTACCGCGTAGCTGACGAGCCAGGGTACGAGCTTCGACCGCACGGCATCGCTGATGAGAAGGACGCCCGACGCGAGCAGCAGCCCGCCCAGCCCCCCGACCAGGCTCAATCCGACGGCGATGAGAAACGTCGACACGCACGGGCATCATAGCCCGGGGTGCGTCAGGACGCGATGTAGCCGCGGCGCGCGCGGACGGCGAGCCGACGGCCCTTGACGTCGACCCGGATGGTGTGCCAGCGCCCGTCCTTCTTCCCGGAGCTGGCGTAGCCCAGGTAGTACTGCTTGCTCAACTCGTCAGCCAGCCGCGCGGTCGCCCCGTCGAGATCGCCGAACCCGCGAACGATCTCGGTGCGCCCACCCGTGTCGTCGGTGATCTGGCGCAGCGCGTCCGCATTGACGCGCTCGCTGCCGCGCATGCGTCCACCTCCGCCGCCACCGCCGATCGGAGGCAGCCGCTGGGGCCGGCCGGGAATCGGGAAAGGGAGCGGCACGGGAAGTTGAATGGTCGGCCCTCGTCGCACCGACACCGCCGTGCCGTCCACGCCGAGCGCGTAGACGAGCACTTCGCTCTCGCGGATCAGGTATCGCAGCTCGCCGACGCTGATCCGGCTGTTGGTATCGTTCCCGTCCGAGATGACGAGGAGCGCCTTTTTCGAGTGCCGCCCGATACCGGCCAGCGGCAGCGCGTCGGCGATCGCGTCGTACATGGCGGTCCCGCCCGCCGGCGCGACGCGGGCCACCGCGCGGCTGATCGCGCGCCGATCGGCCGTCCACTCCTGCACGAGGTCCGGCCGGTTCGCAAACTCCATGAAGAACAGTTCGTCGTCGGGCCCCAGCAGGTCGTAGATGAACCGGTCGATCGCCGATCGGGCCGCCGACATCTTGTCGGGCGTCATGCTGCCGCTGGCGTCGAGCACGATCCCCAGGCTCACCGGCACGCGCTCGTTGCTGAAATGCGTGATGACCTGCGGCTCACCATCTTCATAGACGAGGAAGTCTTCCTTGCGGAGGCCGGAGACGAAGCGCCCCTCGCTGTCGGTGACGGTGGCGGTGACGTTGATGAGCTCGACGCCGCTGCGGAAGCTGAAGCCCTCCTGCCCCTGCGCCGCCAGCGGCGCGACGGCGGCGAGGACGATGAGCGCCGCGCGGAAGGGTCTGAGCATCATCGCGCTGTCACGAGCCGGGGTGGCGACCGGCGGTCGACGTGCCGGACGAGGCCCCCGTCGGTACGGAAGCTTACTCGATAGCGGCCGACCTCCGCGAGATCCGTCAGGATGACAACGAAGGGCGACTCGTCGCCGGGCTGGAGCACGGGGACGTCGAGCGCGGCGCGCTGGCTCGCTGCGAATTCGCCGTCGCGATCGAACGCGAAGACGAGCGCCGCCACGCCAGCCAGCGGCGTGCCATCGGTCGGATTGCGGACGAGGCCCGTGACCGTCAGCGTGCGGCCATCGCGGACGTGCCGCATCGAGACGAGCTCGAGCGGCGCGGCCGCTGCCGTCGGCGGCCCCGGTCGCGGGTCGTTCCGCAGCACCATGCCCCCTCCGATCACCAGCACCGCGGCGACGGCGGTGACGATCGCAGGCATGCCGAGCAGCGGGCCGCCGCCTGCGGCGGCAATCGTGCCGAACATCGATACCCGGTCGGGATCCGGGATCCGGGATTCGGGATCCGGAGGTTCGATGGTTCCAGGTTCATTCGTTCCGGTTCCCGGATCCCGGTTCCCGGTTCAGCGCCGAGCGCCGAGGCGAGCGCCGCCACGCGTGCCGCCGACCGGCGCGCCGCGTCGGCGCGCGCGCGCGAAGCCGCAACCGCGAAGATCGCCGTCGCCCCAAGCGAGAGAACTGTGAGGATGATGAGGAGTATTTCCATAGTGGTTCACCGCAACGTGAATTCGACGGCGACTTCGACGATGACATCGACCGGCGCGCCGTGGCGCCGTGCTGGCGCGAACCGCCACTGGCGCACCGCCTCGATGGCCCGCTCGTCGAGTCCGGCTCCAAGTGCGCGAAGGACCGACACCTCGCCGACCGATCCGTCGCGCCGCACGACAATCTCCAGCAGCACGTCCCCCGTGAGGCCGCGCCGGCGCGCGTTCTCCGTATAGACCGCCTTGACCTCCCGCAGAAGGCGTGGCGGTTCGATGCCGCTGCCCGGCCGGTACGGACCGCCGCCGGCGCCGCCGCCCAGACCCTCGCCGATGCCAGATCCGGTCCCGTCGCCGCTGCCGGCTCCCTGTCCGGTTCCCGCGCCGTGGCTCGCGCCAGGTCCCTGACTCGTGACGACCTCGTCACCACGTTCGACGACACCCTCCTGTTCGCGCACGTCGGCTGCGGCGGGCACGACCTGCGCGTTCAGAGGAGGCGGCGGCTCCGGAGCTCGCACGATGAGGGTCGGGGCGGGCGTCACGGGCTCCGCAACGGGCGGCACCGATATGCGGTGGCGCTCGGGCGCGCGCCGCCGGGCTCGGGCCGGTGGCAACGGGTTGCGCAGACCGCCGCCACCCCCGCCGCCGCCGGCACCGGGCGACATGACGAAGACCAGCCGCGTGGGCGACGCGGGGCGCTCGTCCACCGTTTCCGTCCGGACGGCGCCCGAGGAAAACCACACCACGGCGGCCACAAGCGAGGCGTGGACGGCGGAAGAGGCCCACGCGCCGATCGCGAGGTCGCGCTGCCCTCGGCCGGCGACGGCGGCCGGTTTCAGCCGGCGTCCGAGGCGGATCGCGTCGGCTCCGGCGATATACGGCGTCCCGGCGATCCGTCGGATCTCGCCGGCGGCGAGACACGCCTGCACGTCGGCGGCGGCGACACCGGCGGCGCGGGCCACCTCATCGGCCGTAAATACTTCCGCGAGAACAGTTTCGGACATCGACCGGATGGGCAGGGGCTGGGCAAAAGCCTTGCCTGAGGCCGTCAGCGGAAATTGCGCCTGATTTCGAGGGAACGGCGAGGACGTGTCCTGATTACTTGACAGCCTCGAAGAAGCGGTAGCCTTCGCGCTCGGCGAGGAGTCGTGCCGCGCGGAAGCCGGCGCCTGCGAGCGCATCGAGCGCCACGCGCGCCTCGCCGAGGCCGGCCGCGCGGAACCGCGCGAGAAGTCCACGCGCGCCGCCTTCGATGACGACGATGCGTCCGCCGCCGCGAAGGACGCGGCGAGTGTCGCGCAGCATCGCGGCCGCTTGCTCGTCCGCCAGCGAGCGGCCGATGCCGCGCGCGTGCACCACGACAACGTCGAACGAGTCGCTCGAGAACGGGAGCGCGTCGAGAGCGGCGGCCTGTACGTCGGCCAGCGCGCCGGCGGCCGCGGTGCCCGCGCGCGCCCGGGCCGCCTGCCGTTGGTCGCCGACCGCTACCGCCGCGTGTCCGCTCAGTCCGACCTTCGCGGCAATCGCGCCGACGAGCGACGCATCATCGACGCCGATCTGCAGCGCGCGCTCGCCCATGCGCACGCCGCTCATGGCGACCGGCAGGCGTTCGAGCGTCGACTTGCGCAGAAAAAACATCGAATTTCCTCATGATATAGTGGCCGCTTGTGACTGCACCACTTCAAATCGCGCCCGCGCGCGGCAAGCTTGGCGTGCTGCTGGTCGGCCTCGGCGCCGTCAGCACGACCACGATCGCCGGCGTGTGCGCGATTCGCAAGGGGCTGGCGCCGCCGATCGGCTCGCTGACGCAGATGGGGACGATCCGGCTCGGCCGGCGCTCGGAAGGGCGCGTGCCGCGCATCAAGGATTTCGTCCCGCTCGCCGATCTCAGCGACATCGTCTTCGGCGGATGGGACATCTTCGAGGACGACTGCTACGCCGCCGCGCGCACGGCGGGCGTGCTCGAGCAGGGGCATCTCGACCAGGTGCGGGCGGAGCTCGAAGCGGTTCGCCCGATGCCGGCGGTGTTCGACCGCCGGTACGTGCGGCGGCTCGACGGCCCGAACGTCAAGAAGGGGAAGAACAAGCGCGACCTGGCCGAGCAGGTGGTCGCCGACATCCGCGCGTTCAAGGACACGCACGGCTGCGATCGTCTGGTGGTGGTGTGGTGCGGCAGCACCGAGGTCTATATGAAGCAGACCGACGTGCACGCCACGATCGCCTCGTTCGAGAAGGGGCTCGAGGACAGCGACGACGCGATTGCCTCGAGCATGCTCTACGCGTACGCCGCCATTCGCGAAGGGATTCCGTTTGCGAACGCCGCGCCCAACCTGACCGCGGACATCCCCGCGCTCCTGCAGCTCGCCGCGCGCACGAAGGCGCCGCTCGCCGGCAACGACATGAAGACCGGGCAGACGCTGATGAAGACGATCATCGCGCCGGGGCTCAAGGCGCGGCTGCTCGGGGTGCGCGGCTGGTACTCGACGAACATCCTGGGCAACCGCGACGGCGAGGTGCTCGACGATCCGGAGTCGTTCAAGACGAAGGAGGAGAGCAAGAAGTCGGCGCTCGACTACATCTTCCAGCCGCAGCTCTACCCGGAGCTCTACAAGGATCTCTGCCACGTCGTCCGCATCAACTACTACCCGCCGCGCGGCGACAACAAGGAAGGGTGGGACAACATCGATCTGGTCGGGTGGCTCGGGTACCCGATGCAGCTGAAAATCAACTTTCTCTGCCGAGACAGCATCCTGGCGGCACCGATCGTCCTCGACTCGGCGCTGTTTCTCGATCTGGCCAAGCGCGCCGGCATGGCGGGTATTCAGGAGTGGCTGTCGTTCTACTTCAAGGCGCCGATGCACGCGCCCGAGGTGTACCCGGAGCACGACCTCTTCATCCAGCTGATGAAGCTGAAGAACACGCTCCGTTACATGCGGGGCGAGCAGCTGATCACGCATCTGGGACGCGAGTACTACGACTAGTAGGCAGTAGGCAGTAGGCAGTTTGCAGTTCTTGATTTCTTCACTGCTTACTGCATACTGCCTACCGCCTACTCAATGATCCAGCCAGCTGTCCTCGGCGGCCTCTTCATCGGGATCCTTTCGGCGCTGCCGATCGTCAACGTCGCCAACTGCTGCTGCCTCTGGATCGTGGGTGGCGGCGTCCTTGCCGGCTACCTGGCGCAGCAGGATCGGCAGACGCCGCTGAGGCCGGGGCGCGGTGCGGCTGTCGGCCTGCTCGCCGGCGTCGTCGGCGCGTTCGTGTGGGTCGTGGCGGCGATGGTGATCGATGCGGTGATCGGGCCGCTCCAGGAGCGGATGGTCGCGGAGATGATCCGGAACGCGGCCGACATGCCGCCCGAAGTGCGCCAGTGGCTGGAGCTCGCGGGCGACCGCGCGTCCGCCCCGGTCCGCATCGCCGTCGGATTCGTCTTTCAGCTGTTGGCGGGCGCCGTTTTCGCGACGCTCGGCGGCGTGCTGGCGGTCGCGTTCTTCGGAAGGCGAGGTGCCGCACCCCAGGCACCCCGGGTACCCTAGGGCGTCAGCGTCGCCCGTTCGACCCGGTTGCCCCCCGCCTGCTTGGCGCGGACGATCACGCGTTGGGCCGCCTCGACCAGCTGCTCGGCCTTGACGGTGCGCTCGATCGATTCGCCGGCGAAGACGCCGACCGAGATGGTGACCGGGAACTGCTGGTCCGATCGATGGTCGTGCACCTGCAGCCGCTCCTGCACGGTGACGCGCATGCGCTCGGCGAGCCGCTGGGCGTCGCGCCCGTGGATGGCGGGCAGCAGCACCGCGAAGACGTCCGCGCCGAGCCGCGCCACCCAGTCCGTATCGCGAAAGTAGTTCCGGACGACGATCCCGACGCGCTCGAGGACGCGGTCGCCAGCGCCGTACCCGTAGCGGGTGTTGATGTCGGTGAGACGATCCACGTCAATCACCATCAGCGCGAACGGCTCGCCGAGCCGTTCGGCGCGCTGGATCTCCTTGTCGAGGGCGGCGAGGAACACCGCCTTCGTGTAGAGCGTGGTCAGCGTGTCGATGATGCCGGCATCGACGGTGCCGCTCAGGTGTTCGGCCAGCGCGGCGCAGAGATCGAACGAGGCGCCCCGAATCGTCTGCGCCAGCGCCGGCCACGGCGCCGACGACACGCCGAAGGAGTCGTCGAGGGCGAGCGCGTCGAGGGCGGCCCGCTCCACGAGATGCACGACGGTAAACAGCGGACGCACACCAATCTTCTTCTGCTCCGCCCGCGCGGCGAGCTCCGACACCCGGACCTCGCTGGCCTCGAGCGCCCCGTCGCGGACGGCGGCAATGATGAGCTGGAGTGCCCGCCCGGCGAGCGGGGCGCGATCGTCGACGCCGACCGTCTCGAGCCCGGCAAACGGGTAGAGCGCGACCGCGTCGGTGACGATCGCCTCGGCACCTCCGTGCAGGGAGCGCGCAACGTGGGCGCGAACCTCGCTGGGTTCCCGCATATGATCGCTATCGTCCCCTGGAAGACCCGTCACCATGGGCGTGAACTCCAGCGCATGTTGCAGGACAGGTCGGGCAAAACTCCCCGGAATCTTCGCACGGCAACCCCGGAGGCGCACTTACAAAATTGAGATCCCTGCCGGAAACCGGATAAATGACCGAAATGCATGAGAAGTGTGTTAACAGATCCCCGGGGGTCCAGACGTGCGCATGAGGATCGGTGAGTGTCTCCGCCAGGAGGGGATCATCACCGAAGACGACCTGCAGGCGGCGCTCATCGAGCACAAACGAACCCGCGAACGCGTCGGGGCCGTCCTCATCCGCATGGGACTGGCCAGCGAGCGCCAGATTGCCAAGGCGCTCGCCTCGCAGCTCGGGTTCGAGTACGCCGATCTCGCCGAGCGTCCCCCCGACTCCGCCGCCGTCGTCCTGATTCCGAGAGAGGTCGCGCTGAAGCGGACCTGCATCGCCGTCGCGCTTCAGAAGAACGCGCTGACGGTCGCGATGTCCGATCCGCTCCTCTTCACGCTGGTCCAGGACCTCGAGTTCCAGACCGGCTACCGGATCAAGCAGGTGGTGGCCACGCGGACGGAAATCATCGAGGCGATCCAGGCGTGGTATCCGGACAAGGCGCTGACGCGCGTGTCGGTACCGCCGCGCGGGGTGCGCGAGGGGTCGCCCCGCGGCGACGTGCCCCCGCCGCGAACGGCGCTGACGACCTTCGCCGGCCTGCCGGAGGAGGACGTATTCGAGCACGACGCCGACGCTCCTGCCGCGACCGCCGAAACGGCGCCGATCATCGAGATGGTCGACCTCGTCATCAAGAGCGGGTTGAAGAGCCACGCCAGCGACATCCACATCGAGCCGACCGAGGGAGACGTCATCGTCCGGGAACGCCTCGACGGTCTGCTGAAGGAGGTCATGGACCTGCCCAAGTGGGTCCACGACGGCCTCGTCGCCCGCATCAAGATCCTGGGGGGTATGGATATCGCGGAGAAGCGGCTGCCGCAGGACGGCCGCATCCGCGCCACCACCGAGGAGGGCCAGCAGGTCGACCTGCGCGTCTCGACGCTGCGGACGATCTTCGGCGAGAAGGTCGTGCTGCGCGTGCTCGACCACCGCAAGGGCGTGCCGCCGCTCGAGGAGCTCGGCCTGTCGGCGGCGTCGATGGAACAGATCCGGCATTTCCTGCGCCACCAGCACGGGATGATCCTCGTCGTGGGCCCGACCGGGTCGGGCAAGTCGACGACGCTGAGCTCCGCGCTGGCGTCGATCCGGTCGGAGCGGACCAACATCATCACGATCGAGGATCCAGTCGAGTACCAGATTCCCGGCGTCAACCAGACGCAGATCAACGCGAAGATCAACCTGACGTTCGCCAGCGCGCTGCGCTCGATCCTGCGCCAGGACCCCGACATCGTGCTCGTCGGCGAGATCCGCGATCAGGAAACGGCGCGCATCGCGCTGCAGGCGGCGCAGACCGGCCACCTCGTGCTGTCGACGCTGCACACCGACGATGCGCCGTCGTGCGTGACGCGCCTGACCGACATCGGCATCGAGCCGTACGTCACCGCGTCGGCGCTCATCGGCGTCATCGCGCAGCGGCTCGTGCGGCGCCTCTGCATGGACTGCCGCCGGCCGTACACGCCCGACGCCGAGACGCTCCGCGCGCTGGGCGTCTCGGAGGCCGAGGCCGCGACGCTGACGTTCTATCGCGCCGACGGCTGCGAGAAGTGCAATCAGACGGGCTACCGCGGCCGGGTCGGCATCTACGAGATCATGCCCGTCGTCGACGACCTGCGCCGGCTCATCGTGCAGCGCGGCGCCGAAGCGCAGCTGCGCGAGGCGGCGCTCGCCGCCGGCATGCTGTCGCTCGGCGAGGACGGTTTGCTGAAGGTCAAGGCCGGCATCACCACGCCGCAGGAGCTGCTGCGCGTCGTCACCGAGGTGCGCGCAACGCGGTCGCTCTGCCCCGAGTGCGGCACGCGGGTGGCGCCGGACTTCGCCGCCTGCCCGAGTTGCGGCCACCGCGTCGGCGGCGGCTGCCCGCACTGCCGCCGGGCGATCCAGCCCGACTGGAAGTTCTGCCCCTACTGTGTCAGGAGCACGAACGCAGCCGCGAACGGCAGGCGGTCGTCGCGCAGCATGCCGTCCCGCCGCAGGGCGGCCGAGCTGCCGGCCGGCAAGGTCGCGGAGTTCAAGAAAGGCTCCTAGCCACAGGCCCCGGCGCCCCGCCCCTCCCCTCCACTTGGGGTCCCTGCGCAGTCGAGGGGGAGGCCAAGCGCTGTCCCAGTTAAGATCGAAGACCGCTCATGTCACGCAGTTACTACGATCTGCTCGGGGTGACGCCGGGCGCGCCGCTCGACGAGATCCGGCACGCGTTCCGCCGCGAAATCGCCAAGTACCATCCCGACAAGGTCCAGCATCTCGGCCCGGAGTTTCAGGAGATCGCCGCGGTGAAGGCGGCGGAGCTGACGCAGGCGTACAAGACGCTCTGCGACGGGTCGCTGCGCGCAGCGTACGACGCGGCACTGGCGGCCAGCGGGGCGGGTGCCGGAGAGCCGGGCCCCGAGGTCCGCGATCCGGGATCCCGAGGCCGAGATGAGAAAGGCGCGGCGCCCGATGCGGGGGCCGCGCGCGGGCGGGCGCCCGCCGAAGGTGGGGACAGCGCGACCCGCGACGGCGCGCAGGCGGCGCCCGCGGCCGAGCGGCGGCCGAGCGGCGGCCCCACCTCTGCGACCGGGCGCGCCAGCGTCGGCGATCTGCTGAGCAAGGCCGCGGTGGCGCGGTTCCGGCAGGCGCTCGATGCCGAGTTCGGCCGCTGCGAGGAGTCGCCGGTGCAGGGGTTCGAGGTGGCGTGCGCGCCGCCGAAGGGGCGGTTCTGGAGCAAACTGCCGCCGCGCATTCTCGCGCGTGTGGTTGCGCGCGTCGACGCGGCGGCGGTGGCGGAGACCTGGGATCTCGCGTCGCGGATGAAGCGCGATGAGCAGCGCGAGGTCTGCGTGTTCCTGATGGGGCCCGTCGTCGCGCCGCTCGCAGAACTGGCGAGGGCGATCGCGGAAGAATGGCGGAAACCGAGGGCCTCCGCGGGCAGGCTCTACCTGATTCCGGTGAACATACGGCGCTGGACCGCGCATATCCCGAACGACGCGCCGGCGGTGGTGAAGTCGCTCGTTGGCAGGCTGAAATCAACCTGAGGGCCATGGGCTACAGGCTTCGGGCTGAGGGGCAACGCCTGGAGCCGAGAGCCGAAAGCCAGCGATGCCTCTCATCGAAACGCACGACCTCTGGAAGACCTACACGATGGGTAGCGAGCAGATTCACGCGCTGCGCGGCGTGTCGGTGGAGATCGAGCGCGGCGAGTACGTGGCGATCATGGGGCCGTCGGGCTCGGGCAAATCGACGTTGATGAATCTGATCGGCTGCCTCGACACGCCGACGCGCGGCACGTACCTGCTCAACGGCAGGCGCGTCAGCGAGATGAACGACAACGAGCTGGCGCGAATCCGCAACCAGGAGATCGGCTTCGTCTTTCAGACGTTCAATCTGCTGCCGCGGGCATCGGCGCTGCAGAACGTGGCGCTCCCGCTCGTCTACGCCGGAGTGACGGGACGCGAGCGCGAGGAGCGCGCGAAAGGCGCCCTCGAGACGGTCGACCTGCTGCCGCGCATGACGCATCGGCCGAACGAGCTCTCGGGCGGCCAGCGCCAGCGGGTGGCCATTGCACGGGCGCTGGTCAACAGGCCGTCGCTCCTGCTGGCGGACGAGCCGACTGGCAACCTCGATTCGAAGACCGGCGCCGAGATCATGGCGCTCTTCGCGCGCCTGCATGCGGCGGGCAACACGATCATCGTCGTCACCCACGAGGCCGACGTGGCGGCGTTCGCCCCGCGGATCCTGCACCTCCGCGACGGTCAGATCGAGAAGGACGTGCGGCGGGCGGCCTGAACGCACGGCAAGTCACAAGTCACAAGTCACAAGTCACAAGTCACAAACAAGCGCAAAGCCCTTACGTCCAGGCGTTTTCCGATGGTGACCTGCGACTTCTGATTTGTGACTTGTGACTTGTGACTTGTGACTTCTGACTTGTGCCTTCGTTACACCGCCGCCCAGTGCGCCGCATCCACCTGCCGGAGCGGCGCGGCCGAGTCGAACGACGCGGGATCGAGCGGGACGCGCTGACGCGGCGCGTCCGGGTCGAGCACCGGCACGGCGCTGAGCAGCGCGCGTGTGTACGGATGCCGGGGCCGGGCGAACAGCGCGCGTGTGTCGCCCATCTCCACGATCCTGCCAAGATACATGACCGCCACGCGGCTGCAGATGTTCTCCACGAGGCGGAGATCGTGCGCGATGAACAGGTACGTCAGCCGCAGCCGCGCCCTCAGGTCGAGCATCAGCCGCACGACCTGCGCCTGGATCGACACGTCGAGCGCCGACACCGGCTCGTCGGCGACGATGAGCGCCGGGTTGAGGGCGAGCGCGCGGGCGATGCCGATCCGCTGGCGCTGCCCGCCGCTGAACTCGTGCGGATAGCGCGACAGGTGCGCCGGATCGAGGCCGACCAGACCAAACAGCTCGGCGACGCGCGCCCGCCGCTCCGCCTTCGACCCGAGCCCGTGAATGATGAGCGGCTCCTCGACGATGTCGCCGGCGCGCATCCGCGGATTCAGCGACGAATACGGATCCTGAAAGACGATCTGCATGTCGCGGCGCGCCTGGCGCATCCGCGCGCGCGGAAACTCGAGGACGTTCTCGCCGCGGAACAGCACCTCGCCCGCCGTCGGCTCGATGAGTCGCAGGATGCAGCGCCCCGTCGTGCTCTTGCCGCTGCCCGACTCCCCCACGAGGCCGAACATCTCGCCCTCGGCAATGGTGAAGCTCACATCGTCGACCGCCTTGACGACGGTGGGCGGCCGCCACAGGCCGTGCGTGCGGACGAAGTGCTTGACAAGGTGCCGGACTTCGAGGAGTGGCGCCGTCATCGCCGTCCCGGCCCCGATCCCATGCCGGGCACCGCGGCGAGCAGCGTCTGCGTGTACTCGTGGACCGGCGAGCGGAGGATCTGCCGCACGGGCCCCTCCTCGACGAGCGCGCCGCGGTACATCACGGCGACCCGGTCGGCCATTTCGGCAATCACGCCGAAATCGTGCGTGATGAGCAGCAGCGCCAGATTGTACCGGCCCCGCAGCTCGCGCAGCAGGTCGAGCACCTGCGCCTGAATGGTCACGTCGAGGGCAGTGGTCGGCTCGTCGGCGATGAGCAGCGCGGGATGGCAGGCCAGCGCGATCGCAATCATCACGCGCTGCCGCATCCCGCCCGAGAGCTGATGGGGATAGTCGCGGACGCGCCGCGGCGCGTCGGCGATGTGCACCGCCTCGAGCAGCTCCACCGCCCGCGCCCACGCGTCCTGGCGGGTGGCGTTGCCATGGACCGTCAGCGCCTCCGCAATCTGGTCGCCGACGCGCATGACCGGGTTGAGCGCCGTCATCGGCTCCTGGAAGATCAGCGAGATGCGCGCCCCACGGATCTGCCGCATCTCGCGCTCGGGAAGCGCCAGCAGATCGCGCCCCTCGAACAGCACCCGGCCGGCCGTGATGCGCCCCGGCGGCTGCACCAGCCGCAGGATGGAGAACGCCGTCACCGACTTGCCGCTGCCCGACTCGCCAACCAGGCCCAGCGTCTCGCCGGCGGCGATCTGGAAGCTGACGTCGTCCACCGCGGTGACCTTCGAGCGCGATCCTTCGAAGACAACGGTCAGGTGCTGGACGTCGAGGAGCGGGACAGCCATCAGCGAGTGGGGGTCTCCTGATATTCGCCGAAAACGCGCCGCAGCGCATCGGCGATCTCGCCGAGCGTCGCCTGTGCCTCGCAGGCCGCGATGATCGGCGGCACGAGGTTGGCGCCGTCGCGGGCGGCCCGTTCGACCGCGGCGAGGGCGCTCTGCCAGCCCTGCTCGCTCCGGCCGGCCCGGACCGCGCGGACGCGCTCGATCTGGCGGCGCTCCACCTCGGGATCGAGCCGGAACAGATCGCCGGCGACGCCGGCCGCGCCGTCGCGGTCGGCAAAACGGTTCACGCCGACGACGACCGTGTCGCCGCCGTCCACGGCCTGCTGGGCACGGTAGGCCGCGTCCTGAATCTGCTGCTGGATGTATCCCGACTCGATCGCCCTCAGCGCGCCGCCGTGCGCCTCGACGGCGTCCATCAGCGCCGCCGCGTCCCGTTCGAGGCGATCGGTGAGCGCTTCGATGGCGTACGCCCCGCCGACGGGATCGACGGTGTTCGCCACGCCGCTCTCGTGCAGGATGATCTGCTGCGTGCGCAGCGCGATCGTCGCGCTCTCCTCGGTAGGCAGCGCCAGCGCCTCGTCGCGCCCGTTGCAGTGCAGCGACTGGGTGCCGCCGAGCACCGCGGCCAGCGCCTGGAGCGCGACGCGGACGATATTGTTGTCGGGCTGCTGCGCGGTGAGCGTGCTGCCGGCCGTCTGCGTGTGGAACCGCAACTGCTGCGCGCGGGGGTTCGCCGCGCCGAAGCGATCGCGCATGATGCGCGCCCAGAGCCGCCGCGCCGCGCGGAACTTGGCAATCTCCTCGAGGAAGTCGTTGTGGGCGTTGAAGAAGAACGAGAGCCGCTGGCCGACGGCGTCGACGTCGAGCCCGGCGTCGGCCGCCGCCTGCACGTACGCGCAGGCGTGCGCCAGCGTGAACGCCACCTCCTGCGCCGCGGTCGCGCCCGCCTCGCGGATGTGGTATCCGCTGACCGAAATCGTGTTCCACCGCGGCATCTCGCGCGCGCAGAACGCCATCACATCCGTGACGACGCGCAGCGAGGGGCGCGGCGGAAAGATGTAGGTGCCGCGCGCCACGTACTCCTTCAGGATGTCGTTCTGGACCGTGCCCGACAGCGCGCGGATCGGCGTGCCGTGGCGTCTGGCGACCGCCGCGTACAGCGCCAGCAGGATGATCGCCGTCGCGTTGATCGTCATCGACGTCGAGACGCGGTCGAGCGGGATGCCCTCGAGCAGCACCGCCATGTCCTCGATCGAGTCGATCGCCACGCCGACGCGCCCCACTTCGCCCGCCGCGTGCGGGTGGTCCGAGTCGTAGCCGATCTGCGTCGGCAGATCAAAGGCGACGCTCAGGCCCGTCACGCCGCGCGCCAGCAGGTAGTGGAACCGGCGATTGGAATCGGCCGCGGTCGCAAAACCCGCATACTGGCGCATCGTCCACGGGCGGCCCCGGTACATGTCGGGCTGGATGCCGCGGGTGTAGGGAAATGCGCCGGGCGCGCCGATATCCCGCTCGAAATCGGAGCCCGCGAGGTCCTCCGGCGTCAGGTAGGGGCGGGCGGAACTCGCCATCCAGCCCGGATTTTACGTCGGTTTGTTGACACCTCCCGGGCGTGCCTCTACAATGCGGTCAGTCTTCCTCTTGAAGGCTAAACCCCTGTAGATGAACACTTTTGGCGCCCAATCCCTGCGGATCTCCCCGGTCGCGCGGGTTCGGATTGGGAGACGCCCCGGATCCCGGCCCGGCGGCGGGTGAGGAGGAATGAGGCAATGGATGACGTCGTGAACCGGTTCGCCAAAGAGCTGGCCGACGCGATCGCCGCTGCTGTCGCCGAAAGCCCCCACGTCGAAGCCTGCCGCGCGCGCACGCGGGAAGCGGGGTTCGACATGCGCGTGACGCTCGAAGCGGTCGTCGGGTTCGTAAACCGGACCGACGGCGGCGCCGTCACGAAGATCACGACGCCCGCGCGCCTGCTGCCCGCGCGGCGGCCGTTCGACCTCACCGCCAACGACCGCCGGTTCCTCCGGTCACTGCGCATCTCGGTGGACGAGGCGAAGGAGGCGGTCGAGTAACGACCAGGCTTCGGGCTTCAGGCTTGAGGCCCAAAGCCCGAAGCCCAAAGCCTCTTTCAGCGCGCCTTCGCCTGGTTGGCGACCGCCTCGGTGGCCTGTTTCACCGCTTCCGGATCCCCCAGATAGAACTTCCGCAGCGGATCGAGATGGTCGTTGAGCATGTAGACGAGCGGAATGCCCGTCGGAATGTTCAGCTCCATCACGTCCTCGTCCGACATCCGATCGAGGTGCTTGACGAGCGCGCGGAGGCTGTTGCCGTGCGCCGCAATCAGCACCCGCCGGCCCGCCCGGATGTCCGGCGCGATGGTGCCGTGCCAGTAGGGAAGGAATCGCCCGACCGTGTCCTTGAGCGACTCGGTGAGCGGCAGCTCGTTCGATTTCAGTCCCGCATAGCGCCGATCATGCGAGGGATGGCGCGGGTCCTCGGGCGAGAGCGGCGGCGGCGGGATGTCGTAGCTGCGGCGCCAGATCTTCACCTGCGCCTCGCCGAACTGCGCCGCCGTTTCCGCCTTGTTCAGCCCCTGCAGCGCGCCGTAGTGGCGCTCGTTGAGACGCCACGACCGGTGGACCGGAACCCACATCATGTCGAGCTCGTCGAGCGCGATCCACAGCGTGCGGATCGCCCGCTTGAGGACCGACGTGTAGGCGACGTCGAACTCGTACTTCTCCGCCGCCATCAGGCGCGCCGCCTCGCGCGCCTCCACGCGCCCCTGATCGCTGAGGTCGACGTCGGTCCATCCGGTGAAACGGTTCTCCCGGTTCCAGACGCTCTCGCCGTGCCGCAGCAGCACTAGTCTGTGCATGAGCTGTCAACGCCCAACGCCCAACCTCCAACGCCCAAACTCCACATGACAAGCCTACTTGGGAGTTGGAAGTTGGGAACTGGGAGTTGCAGAAAGCTGGCGGATGGCGGCCCGCCCGGCGTAGCGCCCCGCCCGACCCAGCTCCTCCTCGATGCGGAGCAACTGGTTGTACTTGGCGGTGCGGTCGCTGCGGCTCGCCGATCCCGTCTTGATCTGGCCGGCGGACGTGCCGACGGCAAGGTCGGCGATCGAGCTGTCCTCCGTTTCGCCGGAGCGATGCGAAATGATCGTTGCGTACCCGGCCGCGCGCGCCACCGCAATCGCATCGAGCGTCTCCGATACGGTGCCGATCTGATTCAGCTTCACCAGCAACGCGTTGCCGACGCCCTCGGCGATGCCCTTCCGCAGAATCTCCGGGTTGGTCACGAACACGTCGTCGCCGACCAGCTGCACGCGATCGCCGAGCGTGCGCGTCAGCAGCTTCCACCCCTCCCAGTCGTCTTCCGCGAGGCCATCCTCGATGGACGCGATCGGGTACTGCGCCACCCACCGCGCGTACATCTCCACCATGTCGGCCGCGGTCCGCGTGGGCTCCCCTGATTTCCGGAAGACGTACCGCCCGTCCTGCCAGAGCTCGCTCGCGGCTGGGTCGAGCGCGAGGTACACGTCGCGCCCCGGCGTGAAGGCTGCCTTCTGGATCGCCTCGAGGACGAGGTCGAGCGCTTCGCGATTCGACCTCAGGTTCGGTGCGAACCCGCCTTCGTCGCCCACGCCCGTTGAGTGTCCCGCCTTTTTCAGGATCGACCGGAGCGCGTGAAAGATCTCGGTGCCGGCGCGCAGCGCCTCGGCGAAGGTGGGCAGGCCGACGGGCATCACCATGAATTCCTGCAGGTCGACGCTGCTGTCGGCGTGCGCCCCGCCGTTCAGGATGTTCATCATCGGGACGGGGAGCACGTACTGCCCGTCCGCGGCGGCACCGCTCAACCGCGCGAGGTAGGCGTAGAGCGGCTCCCCGCCGGCGGCCGCCGCCGCCCTGGCCGCCGCCAGCGACACGCCGAGCAGGGCGTTGGCGCCGAGCCGGCTTTTCGCCGGCGTGCCGTCGAGCGCAATCAGGCGGCGATCGAGGGCCCGCTGATCCAGCGGGTGGCCGCCGAGCGCGTCCGCGATTTCGGAGTTGATGTGTGCGACCGCCGTGCGGACGCCCTTGCCCAGGTAGCGGCGCGGGTCGCCGTCGCGAAGCTCGAGCGCCTCGCGCTCGCCTGTGGAGGCGCCTGACGGGACCGCCGCGCGCCCGAACGCGCGATCGGCCCAGAGATCGACTTCGACGGTGGGATTGCCGCGGGAGTCCAGGATTTCGCGGCCGTGGATACGCGTGATCTGCACGCGTCGATCTTATCAGGCGGGCGCGGGGCCGCTGCGGTCGGCGTCGGCCTCGAAACGCAGTGCCTCTTCGCTGATCGGCCCGATGAGCGGCTCGTCGTCGGCCGTGACCACGACCACCCCGTTGTCGGTGACGGTGTGACGACGCCGGTCCTCCTCCAGGTTGAACCCGATCAGGGCGCCGCGCGGAATGAGCACGTCGCGGTCGATGATGGCGCGTCGGATTCGGGCGTGCCGCCCGACGCGCACGCCCGGCATGAGGATCGACTGTTCGATGTCGCAGAAGCTGTGAACCCGCACGTTGGGGCAGAGGATGCTCCCGCGGACGGTGCTCCCGGAGATGATGCAGCCGCTCGAGATCACCGAGTCGAGCGCCTGCCCGCAGCGCTTCCCCTGTTCGGCAAAGACGAACTTCGCCGGGGGCGCCTGCGGCTGATACGTCCGCAGCGGCCACTCGGGATCGTAGAGGTTGAACTCGGGGTTCACCTGGCACAGGTCCATGCTCGCCTCGAAGTACGCGTCGAGCGTCCCGATGTCGCGCCAGTATTTCGCGGCCTTCTTGTTCTCGTCGTAGAACCGATAGCAGAACACGGGCACGGTCTGAATCAGCGCCGGCATGATGTTCTTGCCGAAGTCGTGCTCGCTCTCCGCCCGTGCGGCGTCGTCCTCGAGGGCGCGGATCAGCACGTCGGCGCGGAAGATGTAGACGCCCATCGACCCCAGCGCCGTGTCCGGTGAGCCGGGGACCGGCGCCGGGTCCGCCGGCTTCTCCTGGAAGCCGATGACGCGGTCCTCCTCGTTGACGGTCACGATGCCGAACCGCGGTCCTTCGCTGCGCGGCACCTCGATCGCCGCCAGCGTGGCGTCGGCGCCCCGGTCGAGATGAAAATGCAGCATCTTGGAGTAATCCATCTTGTAGACGTGGTCGCCGGACAGCACGATGACGTGGGTTGGCGCCTCGTTCAGGATGGAGTACAGGTTCTGATAGACCGCGTCCGCGGTGCCGAGGTACCAGTGCTCGCCCACGCGCTTCTGCGGCGGCAGGATCTCGATGAACTCGCCGAGCTCCTCGGAGACGATGCTCCACCCCATTCGGATGTGGCGGTTGAGCGACAGCGACTTGTACTGCGTGGCGATGAAGATCCGCCTGAGTCCCGAGTTGATGCAGTTGCTGAGCGTGAAATCGATGATCCGGTACGGCCCGCCGAAGTACACCGCGGGCTTCGCCCGTTCCTTGGTCAGCGGGTACAGACGCTCGCCAGCGCCGCCCGCGAGGAGAATAACGAGGATGTCGTCGAGGTTCATGCGTCTGGGTGTCTGGTGCCCGGAAGGGGTGGCGATGATAGCACGCGCACGCGCGCGCGATTGCGTGCGCACCGGGATTCGCGTGCATTTCTACCGGTTTGAGCTGATTGACTTGCCTCATATTCCTTTCCTATGATCAGGCGATTCGGATTTTTGGATGGCCCCGCCCCGTCTACCGGAACGGCTTGACGCCGTTCCTCGGAGGAGCCTTGTTCACCAAGAGAGGCATGATGAATATCCGCCGGGTTCTCACGGCGATCGCCGCGGTCGCCTCGTGTACCGCCCTGTCGCATCCCGTCGTTGCCCAGCAGAACAACCCGCAGAACCGTCGCGAGCAGGAGCGCCGCAGCCAGGCGGACCAGCGCGACATCCAGGCGCTCGTACAGCTCGTCGACGCGGTGGCCGCCGTAAAGCAGCCGGCGCCGGCCGACATTCCGGTAACGTGGGCGGGGAACCACTTCGTGAGGGGCGCCGAAGGCGCCACGTTCATTCCGTTCACACTGGCGGTCGACGCCAGCAAGGCGGCTGCGCCCGGCACGGCGCTCTACGTGCGCGCCGTGAGCAAATCCGCTGCCGCCCCTGCGCCGGAGCAGAACCAGCAGAACAGGCGCGGCGACCAGCCGCAGGCGCCGATGTACCCGTGGGACGACATCCAGTTCTTCAACCTGCCATCCGACGGCAGCGTGTCGCGCGCGATGATGCTGAAGCCCGGCGAGTACGACGTCTTCGTCGCGCTCAAGGAGCGCAGCCCGGCCGAGCAGCAACGAAACCAGCCGCCCGCGAAGATGGGGCTGCTGCGCCACACGATCACCGTCCCCGACTTCACCGGCCCGGAGTTGGCGATCAGCACGCCGATCATCGCGACCGCGGTCGAGCCGCTGACGTCCCCGCTGTCGCCGGAGGAGCAGCGCGCCAATCCCTACACCTTCGGTGGTGCGCTCCGCGTGGTGCCGTCGCGCGAAATGAAGTTCAAGACGAGCGGCGAGTTCCTCATGGTGTTCTGGGTGTACGGGCAGCCTGCGTCCGGCAAGCCGGACGTACAGATCGAATACAACTTCCACCACAAGACGGCCGAGGGCGAGAAGTACTTCAACAAGGCGCAGCCGCAGGTGTTCAACGCGTCGACGCTGCCGCCGAATTTCGATTTTGCCGCCGGCCACCAGCTGATGAGTATCTTCGGCGTGCCGCTGAAGACGTTCCCGGCTGGGGATTACCGGGTCGAGTTCACGATCACGGACAAGCTGTCCGGTAGGAAGCTGACGCAGAACGTCACATTCACCGTCGAGTCCTGATCAGAAGGAAGGCCGCCGCGCCTATGACCGGCCATCTCCGGGCCACAGAGACACCGAGGCACAGAGAACAAAATTGGCTCTGTGTCTCTGTGCCTCTGTGGCCTGTTGGGGTCCGCTGCGCGCTGGCTGCAGTGGTGTGTGCGGCGGCCGCCGCTCCGGTCTTCGCCCAGCCGGGCGCGCGGCCGCACCCGGCGGCGCTCGCCTCGCTCGCCTCCGCGCCGCAGGCCAGCGTCCACGGCATCGTGCTCGACGACCGCGGCCGGCCGCTGGCCGGCGCCGTCGTCACGGCGCTCGGCGCCACCACGTCGTTCGCCGTCTCCGACGAGGGAGGGCGCTTCGCATTTCAGAACCTGCCGTTCGGCCCCTACCTCGTGCGCGCGCATCTCCAGGGGTACCTGCCGCCGCGCGCGCGCCTCGTCCAGGTCAACCGCGTCTCGCTGACCGTGTCGTCCATCGCGCTCACGCAACAGGGTGAGGGCGGCGACGCCCTGTCCGTGCTCGAGGCCGGCCTCGGCGGGGCGGAGGTGAACGGACCCGCGGCGGAGGACGAGGGCGACAACCACGACCATGGCGAGGTGGCGTGGCGGCTGCGACACCTGAAGCGCAGCGTGCTGAAGAGCGCCGCCACGGGTTTCATCGACTACGCAGGCGACTCGTTGCTGGGGGACTCGCTGGCCGGCCTGGGCTGGGCCGTGGGCACGCCGGCGCGTGTGGCCTCGATCCTCGCTGACGTCCCGTGGAACGGCCAGCTCGATCTGCTGACGACCACCTCGTTCGACCGGCCGCGGGATCTGCTCTCCCCGCAGGCATGGCTGCCGCGCGGCGTGGCGTTTCTCTCGCTCGAGGCGCCGACGCCCGGTGGACAGTACGACGTGCGCGGAGCCGTGACCCGCGGTGATCGTGCGTCGTGGATTCTCGCCGGCTCGTATCGCCGCGCCCCGGCGCCACACCGGTACGAGGCGGGGTTCTCGTACGGCGTGCAGCAGTACCTCCGCGCCGCGCCGGACGCGCGCTCGGCGGTCTCCGAGGCCGGGGCCCCCATCGCGCCCCGCGCGATGGGGTCGGACGGCGGGCGCACCGTGGGCGCGCTCCACGCGTACGACGAGTGGACGATGACGCCGCGGCTGGCGGTCAGCTACGGCGCGAAGTACGCGCGGTACGACTATCTGGCCGAAGGCGGGCTCTTCAGTCCGCGCGCCGCCGTGACCGTCGCCCCGACGGCGGACGAGGCGTTCACGATTCGCGCGGACGCGTCGCGGCGCGCGATCGCGCCGGGCGCCGAAGAGTTCATCCCGCCGTCGAGCCGGTTGTGGCTGCCGCCGGAGCGGACGTTTTCGTCGATCTCGCCGCGGCGCGGGTTCACATCCGAACGCGTCGATCACGTCGAGCTGGCAGCGGAACGCACATGGGCCGGCGCGCTGGTGATCGGTGTGCGCGCCTTCCGGCAGCGCATCGACGAACAGATCGTCACGCTGTTCGGCATCACGTCGCCCGGCAGCGGACGGGCGGGCCTCGGCCACTACTACGTCGCGTCAGCGGGCGACCTCGACGCGCGCGGGTGGGGCGTCGGCGTGAGCCGCACGATGGCGGAGCGGCTGCGCGCGTCGGTCGATTACACGCAGGTACGATCCGCGTGGCTCGGCCCGGCGCCGGATGCGGCGGCGCTGGCGGTCGTTGCTCCGGCGATCTTGCGCGACGACCGGCGACGCGTGCACGACGTGACGGCCTCGGTTGATGCGACGCTGCCGTTCACCGCGACCCGCGTCGTCGCGCTCTACAGGGTGAACTCGCACTTTGCCGGCGCCGACACGGCCGAGCCGCGATTCGGCGCGCGGTTCGACGTGCAGCTCAATCAGGCCCTGCCGTTCCTGAACGGCACGGGCGGGCAGTGGGAGATGCTCGTGGCGGTGCGCAGCCTGTTTCGGGAAGATCTCGTCGACGCGTCCGTCTATGACGAGCTGCTCGTCGTGCGGCCGCCCAAGCGGGTGGTGGGCGGCGTCACGGTGAAGTTCTAGGGCCGGCCTGAAGGCCGGCCCCTGCACACGATGTAGAGGACGATGCAGGGGCCGACCTTGAGGTCGGCTCTTTTTTGGCCGATTTTGGCGTCCATTTCGTTGGACGCGTTGTCCTTGTTGTTGGATTTCGGGTAGCAAAACGGCGCTGAAGTAGGCCATAACCAGCTTGGCTCCAGTGGGTTACAAACAACCTGGCCCCGATCGTCGTGGTATATCGTTTGCTCCCTCTCCGGCCTCCACGGGCGCGGGAGTGGACCTGCGTCCGCACCCCATGACAGGGACGCCATCCACTCGAACGGCGGGCGTGTGGGTCCGCTGGGCGCAGGCGACGCTGCCCGTCGTCGTCGTGGCGGCGCTGCTGTGGCTCGGCGTCGCGAACATCCTGGCGCGGGCGACGTTCGACGAGCTGGAGGACGGCGTCCTCTGGCAGCTCGGGCCGGACGGCGTGGTCGCCGCGGAGATCGCCGCCGACACGCCGGCGGCGCAGGTCGGCCTCGAGCGGGGCGACGTGCTGCTGGCGATCGACGATCAGCCCGTTGAAGAGGTCGCCGACGTCGTTGCGGCGCTCCATGCGGCCGCCCCGGGCGCCACGCCGCGCTACACGATCCTGCGTCTCGGCGCGCGCGAAGTGATCGACGTCCGCATCGCGCCGATTCCGAACGGCGCGCGCCCCTTCTACTTCCTGCTTGCCGGGATCGGCATCTTCACCCTGCTCGTCGGCGGCGCGGTGCGTCTGCGGCGCCCGCGCGATCCGGCGACGCTGCACTTCTTCTGGCTCGCGGTGGCGTTTTTCGGCCTGTTCACGTTCTCGTTCAGCGGGCGCCTCGATCGCCTCGACTGGATCTTCTACTGGGGCGACGCGGTCGCGATCCTGCTGCTGCCGCCGCTCTTCCTCCACTTCACGCTCGTGTTTCCGGAGCGGCAGCGCCGCTGGACGTTCGGGCGCTTCGGGCGCGTGCTGGTGCCGCTGCTGTACGCGCCGGCGCTCGCCCTTGGCGCGGTGCGCGTGGTGGCGCTGGCGCGGAGCGCGTCGAACGCCCCGCTCTTCGTCGGCGTCATCGCGGTGCTCGACCGGCTCGAGTACGTGTATCTTCTGGCGTGCCTCGGCGCGGGGCTCGTGGCGCTCACGCGCGTGCTCGGTGAGGTCCGGTCGCTGACCGCGCGGCGGCAGTTGCGCTGGATCGCCTGGGGGACGGCGCTCGGCACCGCGCCGTTCGCCTTCGGCTATGCGATGCCCTGGGCGATGGGGGTGGAGCCGTCGCTGCCGATGCAGCTCTCGGCGATTCCGCTGAGCCTGATTCCGCTCGCCTACGCCTCGGCGATCGTGCGTTACCGGCTCATGGACGTCGAGGTAATCGTCAAACGCGGGCTGGTGTACGTCGCCGCGCTGGCGGTGCTCGCCGCGGTGTCCGTCGTGCTGCTGCGCGGTTTCGCCGACGCGTTTTCCACCGGCTCCAACTGGATTCTCGCCGTCCTCGTCACGGTGATTGCGCTGCTGCTGGCGCCGCCGGTGCAGCAGGCGATCCAGGAGGCGCTCGACCGCGCCTTCTACCGCGATCGGTACGACTACCGGCGCGCGCTCGTCGGGTTCGCGCGCGACCTGAACAGCGATCTCGATCTCAACCGGCTCGCGGAGCGGCTCGTCTCGCGCGTGGTGGAGACGCTGCTCGTCGACCGCATGGCGCTGATGCTCGCCGACGAGCACGCGCCGCACTTCGCCTCGGTGGCCGCGTCGGGCGGGGATCTCCCCCCGCTGCCGACGCAGTCGGAGATCGGCGCGCGGCTCGGCGACGGGCACGTCGTGGCGCTCGACGACCCGATCACGGCCGGCGGGTTCGCCGCCGACGAAGTTGAATTCTGGCGCGCCGCGGGGCTCTCGTATTTCATTCCGTGCGTCTCGAAGGAGGGCACGATTGCCGTGCTCGCGCTCGGCCGGAAGGAGACGGGCGAGCCGCTCAACAGCGAGGACACGGCGCTCATGTCGGCCGTTGCGGGGCAGATCGCGACGGCGCTGGAGAATGCGCGCCTCTACCACCAGCTCCACGTGAAGGCGGCCGAGCTCGACCGGCTGCGCGCCTTCAACGAGAACATCCTCGAGTCGCTCGACGACGGCCTGCTGGTCGCCGATCTGAGCGATCGCATCGTCCGATGGAACAGGGCGCTCGAGGAGCTGTACGGCATCCGCCGCGGGGAGGCGGTGGGGCGGCCGCTGGAGGACGTCTTCGACGCGCCGGTGGTCGACGCGATCCGCGCGGCGCGCCGCGACACGCCCGAGGGCGCCACGCTGTCGCGCATCCGCCTCACGGGGCGCGGCGCCGCCGCGGGCCGGACGATGATCGTCGATGCGGCCGTCGTGCCGCTGCGCGCCTCGGACGAGGGCGCGCCGGCAACGGCGGGCACGATCGTCATCCTCGCCGACGTCACGCGCCGCGTCGAGCTCGAGGAGCAGCTCCAGATCTCCGAGAAGATGGCCTCGATCGGCTTGCTCGCGGCCGGCGTGGCGCACGAGGTGAACACGCCGCTCACCGGCATTTCGAGCTTCACGCAGATGCTGATCGAAGGCGCCGATCCCGAGGACCCGCGCACCGGCCTGCTCGAAAAGATCGAGCGGCAGACGTTCCGGGCCGCCAAGATCGTGAACGGCCTGCTGAACCTCGCACGGCCGGCGGCGGCCGCCGGTGCCGACATGGCGCCGGTCGACCTCAACATCGTCGTCACCGACGTACTGTCGCTGCTCGAGCACCAGCTCGAGCTGCAGCACATCAAGGTCCGGCGCGAGCTGCACGGCGCGCCCGTCGTCGTCAGCGGCCTGGAGCACAAGCTGCAGCAGGTGTTCCTCAACCTGTTCCTCAACGCGAAGGACGCCATGCCGAGGGGCGGTTGGCTGTCGGTCTCGACGCGGCTGGACCGCGACCGGGCGGTGGTCGAAGTCGCGGACACCGGCTCCGGCATCCCGAGCGAGTATCTCGCGCGAATCTACGACCCGTTCTTCACGACGAAGACGACCGGCCAGGGCACCGGTCTCGGCCTGTCGATCACCTACGGGATCGTGCGCGAGCACCAGGGTTCCATCGAGTGTGAGAGCGCGTCTGGGCAGGGGACCCGGTTTGTGCTCGAGTTTCCGCCCGCCCCCGCCGAGGAGCCGGCCCGCGCCATCTCCACGCCGAGGGCGGCGCACTCCTAGGCAGGTCCCATCATGCGGCGCAACGGCTCCATCCTGGTCATCGACGACGAAGAGATCATGCGCGAGATCCTCGACGCGCTCCTGACGCGCGAGGGGTATCAGGTGCGGCTGGCGGCCTCGGGCGCCGAAGGCATCGAGCTGGCGAGGACGACGCCGTTCGACGCCGCCATCGTCGATCTGATGATGCCGGGCCTCGACGGCCTTGCCGCGCTCGAGGAGCTCAGGAAGATCGACGAGGACCTGCCGGTGATCATGATCACCGCGTTCGCGTCGGTGGAGACGGCGATTTCCGCGATGAAGCGTGGCGCGTTCGACTACGTCACCAAGCCGTTCAAGAACGACGAGGTGCTGGTCGTCGTGCGGAACGCGGTGGAGCGCCGGCAGCTCAAGGCGGAGAACACGGCGCTCCGGCAGACGATTCAGGCGCAGCAGCAAAACTTCGCCGGCATCATCGGCCGCAGCCCGCGGATGAAGCAGGTGTTCAACCTGATCATCCAGGCCGCGCCGAGCCGCTCGACCATCCTGATCACAGGCGAGAGCGGCACGGGGAAGGAGCTGGTGGCGCGCGCGATTCACGCCCATTCCCCCCGCGCCGATCGCGCGTTCGTGACGGTCAACTCCGGCAATCTGCCGCCGGACCTGCTCGAGTCGACCCTCTTCGGGCACGTCAAGGGCGCGTTCACCGGCGCGGTCTATCCGAAGAAGGGGCTGTGCGATCTGGCCGACAAGGGGAGCATCTTCTTCGACGAGATCGGCAACATTCCGCTCGAGACGCAGGCGAAGCTGCTGCGCGTCATCCAGGAGCGCGAGTTCATGCGGCTCGGCGGCATGGAGACGATCAAAGTCGACGTCCGCATCATCGCGGCGACCAACTGCGACCTGCGGGAGCTGGTGAGCGACGGGCGCTTCCGAGAGGACCTCTACTACCGCCTCCATGTGATCAGCATCTATCTGCCGCCGCTCCGCGAGCGGAAGGAAGACATCCCGATGCTCGCGCAGCACTTCCTCGAGAAGTACAGCCGCGAGAACAACAAGCCCGGCCTGGAGCTGACCGCGGAGGCGGTCGACCTCCTGACCGACTACGACTGGCCCGGCAACGTCCGCGAGCTGGAGAACGTGATCGAGCGGGCGGTGGTGCTCACGTCGGGCCCGCGCATCGGCGCCGATCTGATTCCCGAGCACGTGCGGTCCGCCCCGCCGTTCCACATCCCGCGGTTCGTCGTGCCGCCCGAGGGCATCTCGTTCAAGGAGGTGATCACGAGCGTCGAGAAACGGCTGATCGAGGAAACGCTGGAAGCGGCGGGCGGCGTGCAGAAGCGCGCGGCCGAGCTGCTGCACATCAAGCCGACGACGCTGAACGAGATGATCAAGCGGTACGAGATCGGGCCGCGGCGCAAGAAGAACGGAAGCGATGAGACCGCGCCCGACCGGGAGCCGAAGCCGGCCGGCTCCTCGCGGTCGCGGCAGCCGTTCACCGGCTCGGAGATCACGCGCGAATAGAAGTCTATACATCGGGCTCAGAACCTCCGCTCGTCTGCGGCGTCGGGCATGTCGCCCCGTGCCGCCGCTCGCCATGGGCACCCCAGCGCGCCGGCGCGCTGGCAACAAAGAACAGATTTCGGGAGCCGTGCATGACCGCGGCTAGCGCATAGGCGGTCCCACCAAAATACCTCTTCCAGAGATCGTCACTCTCACCCACACGGAGGGCGTTCTCCTGCGGGTCTGTTTGCATATAGATGTAGCACCGCCCCCTGAACGCCTTTCGGGCTTCGGCGAAATCAGCGAAGCGCTGCCAGTGCAACTCGAACGTGCTCATCGATCTTTCGCAGGGTTACGGCACACGCAGAAGGCGAGCGCGTCGGCCGCCATCACGAGCTGGACGTCGGCGAAGCCGGCCTGCTGCAGCGACTCCACCTGTTCCTGGGCTGTCATGAAGAGCGCCGTGCTCCGCGGCGACTCGTCTTCGGGCGTGCGGTCGCAGACGAGGAATAGGCCGCCCGGCGCCAGCAGCCGGCGGACCTGCTCGTACAGTCGCGGCACGTGGCGCTTGTGCCGCACCTCGTGGACCGCCTGCATCGACACGACCGCGTCGTACGATCCGCGAACTTGCCGCGTCCACTCCGGCGACCGGAAATCACCGAGCACGAAGCGGGCGGCGGCAAATCGCTCCACACGCGCCCGGCCCATCTTGAGCATCGGTGCCGAAAAATCGAACAGCGTGTAACTTCCGATCTGGGGACACCGGCCGAGGATGTGCTCCGCCAGCAGGCCGGGACCGGATCCCAGCTCCAGCACGTGCGACCCGGGCGGGAGCGCCGCGAGGCGGTCGGCGATGAGCGCCCGGAACCGCGCCCGAGCCGGGCGCCGCTGCTCGGCCGTCTCGGCCCAGGCCTTCGCGCCCTCGGCGCTCTGCAGGTCCTCGGTACAGGGCACGTCCTGCTCAGGATCGGGCGCCGGATCCGCCGCCGCCCGATCCTGCTGGCCGACGTACACGCCCGCGAAGACGAGCCCGCCGCCCAGCGCCATGATCGGACCAAACGACTCGCCGAGCAGCGGCACCGCCAGCAGCACCGTGGCTACCGGCTCGAGATACAGGAACAGGCCCGCGCGCGCGGCGCCAAGCCGCGCGATGCCCTCCTGCCAGAACCACTGCCCGAGCGCCAGGCCAGGAATCGCCAGATAGAGCAGCGCCGCAAGCCCGCGTATCGAGAGCGCGCGCACGCTGGCCACGTCGGCCGAAACGGCGAAGAGTGCGGCGGTGAAGGCGCCGGCGATGAGCAGGATGCCGAAGGTGACCGCGAGCGGGTCGCGGCGGCGGGCGAGGTCGCGAGTCATCACCGTGTAGAGCGCCCACGTGAACGCCGAGGCGAGAATCAGCCAGTCGCCGGTGCTCCGCAGCCACCCGAGGTCGCCGAGGCGGCCGCGCGAGATGAGCAGCAGAATCCCGCCGGTCGCGACCGCGATCCCGGCAACGGCCTGACGCCCGATCCGTTCGCGGAGAAGGAGAAAGGACAGTGCGGCCACCGCCAGCGGCGACACCGAGATGATCCAGCTTGTGTTGGTGGCCGTCGTGCTCATGAGCCCGACGATCTGTATCAGGAAGTGCAAGGTGAGCATTGCGGCCGCCAGCGTGAGCGGCCTGGCGTCGCTGCTACTGAAGGGCCACGGCACCCGTCTGGCGAGGAGGACGAGACCGAGGAACGGCACCCCAATCGCCAGACGCAGCGCGAAGATCTCGACCGCGCCGAGTTCCTCCAGCAGGATCTTCGTAGCGACGAAGGTCCAGCCCCAGATGACGACGGCTGCAAGAAGAAGGACGCGGGGCAGCACGGGCCGGCGCTACGGCCGCTTGTAGAGCGCGTCGCCGGGCCTCGCGATCCCGCTGATCTGCAGTTCCAGACCGTTGGGATCCGGAACGTAGAAGCTCACGTAGTTTGGCGTGTCGCCGTCGCCAGCTGGCGCCAGGCGCGGTTGCAGCCCTCGCCGCTCGAGCTCCGCTCTGACGCGGTTGGTGTCCCAGTTCTCGATCGTGAACGCGAGATGATCGATTCTCGGGTTCACCGACTGACCGCCCTGCGCGGCAGGGGTCCTGAGGCTCAGGAACGACCGCGCGCGCGCCCCGCCGTTGTGCGCGTCCCCAAACTGCAGCTGGCAGTAGTCCTTGCCGTTGTCCGCCTCGACCGACAGCCCGATCAGGCCGGCGTAGAAGTCTCGCGTCCGTCGGTAATCAGGAACCTGATAGGAAATGTGGTCGAGACGCACGGTCCGGAACGCGCTCGTGGTCTGCGCGGCCGCGCTCGTTCCAGCCCCTGCGGCCGCGGCCGCCAGCGCCACCCGCTGAATGAGCTGCCGCCTGCTCATCCGGCCGTCGTCGTACTCCTTCAGCAATCGCGAGACGAACGCTTCCATCGCACCCTCCTGTCCGTGCGCGTTGACGCGCGCTGCTGCCTCTAGATGGATCTTCCAGGGCTTGTTGATGCGCATGCCGATCAGGAACACGACGAAGTCGCCGTCGATCTCGGCGGTCATTCTGTGCGGAATTGGTCTTGGCATCGGCTGACTCCCGGTCACGAAGATCTGGCTTTGGCCACGAGGCGCTCGAACCGGCCCAGCACCGCCTCCCAGCGGTAGTCCTGGCGGATGTACCGGCGCCCGTTTTCGCCGAGCCGCTCGCGCAGGCGCGGGTCGTGCATCAGCAGCCGCAGGGCCTCGGTGAACTCCTCGCGGCTGGCGTAGTAGAGCCCCGCGTTCGCGCGCCGGCAGTGGTCGACGGCGGCGTGGTTGCGCGCGTTCACGAGTGCGGGGGTCCCGACCGCAAAGCTCTCCAGCACCGTGGTGGCGAGCAGGTCGTTCGGCTCGGGCGCGAGCGTGACGTCGGCCGCCTCGTACGCGATCATCCGCTCGCGATCCGGCAGTACACCGGCCAGGCGCACGTACGGCTGCTCCGGCACCTTCATCATCTTGACACCCATCAGGACGAGCGCCGTGTCGCCGTCGGCGGCCGCGTAGCTGTCGAAGTATTCGAGCATCTCCTCGCAGCCGTTGTCCGGCTCGATCCGGCCAGCGTGCAGCACGAACGACCCGTACAACCGGTGCCGGCGGCGGAAGAGCACCCCACGACCTGTCAGATAGTCGGTCGCCGCGGTGCCCCCCGCCGCGTCGGGCTCCGCCTCCTCCTGGTCGCTCATCTCGTCGGCCGGGTCCTGCTGATGGCGCGGATACGACTGCTGTGTCGGCATCTCGATGCCGATGCCCACCACTTCCTCGTCCGGCGCCGCGACGCGGAGAAACTCGCGGGCGAGCGTCCGTTCCGCCGCCGATAGGTACCCGAGCGCCCGCGCGCAGGCGAGCAGCTCGGCCCAGATGCCGAATCGCAGCGGCGGATCGAGCTGCAGGTACGGAAAGACGATGCTGCGATCGGGGGCGACCGCCACGCCAAGCACGGTCGTCGGATGGTACAGCGAGAAGAAGACGAGCGCGTCGTACGTGCGATACTGGCGCTTCAGGTACTCGATGAGCGCCGGCGACGACGGGCCGAGCCGGCGCACCCATTCCTGCTCGTCGGTCCGGCCGTGCGGCGTCGTCAGAAGCCGGGAGGACAGCTGCCGGAACGCCGCGCGGTCGTGCGCCTGGCTGACGGCGAAGCGGCGCACGAGCACGCCACGCACCCGGTCCGCACCCTCCGCGTACTCGTTCTCCCACGTCGACGGATCGCGTGCGCAGGTGGTCAGGGCGTCGATCTCGTGCCGTTCGCTCAGATGCTCGGCAAGCAGGCGGCAGGCGTGCTCCGGGCCGCCGGAGATCTCCGCGCCGTAGCGGGGCGTGACGAACGCGAACTTCATAACCCTACGACTGCCGGATCTTCATGCGTCACGGGGCCGGCCGGCACGCGCGCGAGGAGATCCGCGGCGGCCGGGACGACCGGGCGCCGCTGCGCGAACCATCCGGGCGGCGGTTCCATCCGCGGCGCCGCGGGCGCCGCCTTCAGGCGATCGAACATCTCGAGGTATTTGCGCTCGATCACGGGCCAGCCGTACTGGCGCGCGAAATACTCGCGGCCGTTCCGGCCGAGCGCCTCCGTGACCGACGGCTCGGTGACGAGCGAGTCGAGCACCGCAGCGAACTCGAGGGCGTCGGCGTAGTACAGCCCCGCCTGGCTGCGCAGGCACTGGCCGACGAGGACGTCGCAGCACGCGTTGGCGAGCACCGGCCGTCCGAGCGCCCACGCCTCGAGCGCCACCATCGAAAGGCTCTCGAAGTACGAGGGGACGACGAGCGCGGCGGCGGCCGCCATGACGTCGAACTTGTCCTCGTCTGCGACGAAACCAAGGTGCCGGATACGTGGATGCGCCGGCACGTCCATCGCTGACGAGCCCATCAGCACCAGGTCCAGCGGGTGCGTCGAGCTGCTGCTGTAGCGGATGAAGAAGTCAAACAGCTCCACGCATCCCTTGTTCGGGTCGATGCGGCCGACGTAGACCAGGAACGGACTGGTCAGCCCGAACTTCTGCCGCGCCCGGTCGCGGGCGACCGCCGCCGGAATCCTCGACCCGACGCCGACGACCACGCCGGGCACCTCCTCGTTCGCCGCCAGCGCGTGCAGCATCGCGCGCTCCTCCGGCGAGTTGTACATGATCCCGCGAACGCCCCTCAGCACCGGCTGAAAGATGCCGAGCGCCGCTGCCGCTTCGCGCTCGGCAGTCGGCACCAGAATGGCACGATCGGCGACGGCGCGCACGCCGTAATAGGTCGGGAAGTAGCGGAGGCTGAACAGCAGGACGAAGTCGAACTGGCGCGCGATCCGGCGCAGCCGCGCGACGAGCGCGGGGCAGACGGGCCCCTGGCTCCACAGCCACTCGATCTCCTCCTGCACGGTGTGGACGCGGCCGAACACGCGGCGCGACGCGTGGCCGAAGGCCTCGGCGTCGCGCTCGCGCGCCACCCGGAATCGCTCGACGGGCACGCCGTTCACCTCCGCGGTGCCGGCGGGGTACTCGTTGCGCCAGGTGAGGTAGTCGCGCGCGCAGGTGGTGAAGACGCGGACCGCCATGCGCGGCGCGAGCAGCTCCGCAATGTAGCGCGCGTGCAGCTCGGCGCCGCCGCTGATCTCGGCTCCGTACCGCTGGACGACGATCGCGATCTTCATGCTTCGACCCGCAACGCACGCGACAGGATCGAAGCGCGACTAGTCGAGCCGCTCGGGGTCCGCGTGATCGAACGGCGGAGGCGGGGCCGCCGCGTGCTCGTCCGCTGCTGGAGGCGCGGGCGCCGGCTCGGCGTGCGCCGCCGGCACCTCGCCTTCCGCCACCGGCATCTCGCTTTCCGCACGAAGCGGCGGCGGTTCGTCGGCCGGCGGCGCCGCCTCGTCCAGTTCCGCGCCGCCCACGCCCTCCTCAGGCGGTTCCTGTTCGGCCGCGGCCTGAAAAGGCACTG